>CAJQOK010000175.1 GCA_905479905.1 uncultured Aliterella sp. | reverse complement strand
AAAACACCATTGAAACTGCCATTCAAACTCTCCCGCTTTGACATCTCCTTCAAGCAAGCCTTGATGCCAAGATTGACGGGTAATCCTGACATAGGCGGTTGTTTCTGGCAAATACTTCCCACTCACGATAAATAATGATGGCGCTGAGGCTAACTAATTTCTTCATTATTACTAGAAGTTGCTCTCTAAGGCAAAAGCACAAAGACATAATGCGATCGCTCTATTAACCCTATCTTAAGAGCGATTTGTTAACTATTTTGCCCAATTAAATCGCTAGGATCGAAAAGCAAACGAAAACCTATTTTTAGGAGTTAACCCTTGCCTGAATCTAACCTTCCTACGCCGGATTCTGCCATTAATACAGATTTAGATGATGCAATTTGGAGTTTTGGTGATATTCAGGCACAGTTAAATTACAAACAAGCTCAAACAGCTTTGCGAGAGTTGATTGATAAGCTCGATTTGACACCCCAAGAGCGCCGCCCTTTAGAAACGGAAATTGCTCAATTAGAGACGATGCTAGACAATTTAGAGCGCCAAGTAGTGCAAATTGCAGCTTTTGGCATGGTAGGAAGGGGTAAGTCTTCTTTGCTGAATGCTTTATTGGGGCAAAAAGTCTTTGAAACCGGGGCTTTGCATGGTGTAACTCGTACCGCCGAAAAAGCCGCCTGGCAAATTGACGAGCAACTGATCGGCGATAGTGAATCTCGCACAGTTATGGTTACTTTACCAGGAGCGGGTAATTCTCAAGTTGAACTCATCGATACTCCAGGTTTGGATGAAGTAGATGGCGAAACTCGTGCTTTGCTGGCTAAAGACATTGCTCAAAAAACCGATTTAATTTTGTTTGTCATTGCTGGAGATATGACGAAGGTAGAGCATGAAGCCTTATCGCAATTGCGAAATGCTGGTAAGCCGATTTTGCTGGTATTCAACAAAATCGATCAGTATCCTCAAGCCGATCGCCTGGCAATTTATCACAAAATCCGCGATGAACGAGTAAAAGAATTACTTTCACCCGATGAAATTGTCATGGCGGCGAGTTCTCCCTTAGTTGCTAAAGCCGTTATGCGTCCTGACGGTAGCCGTTTTGTCCAACGCAGCTTGGGAGTACCGCAAATTGAGGAGATGAAGCTAAAAATTTTAGAAATACTGCATAAAGAAGGTAAAGCTTTAGTTGCTCTCAATACGATGCTTTACGCTGACGATGTAAATGATCGCCTAGTAGTGCGAAAACTAGAAATCAGAGAACTTAGCGCTAATAAGTTAATTTGGCGAGGAGTTATGACTAAATCATTAGCGGTTTCTCTTAACCCCGTTACCGTCGTCGATCTCTTTAGTGGCGCGGTTATTGACGTAACTTTAATATTGACTTTATCTAAGTTGTATGGAATTGAGATGACAAAAACCGGGGCGATCGCTCTGTTACAAAAGATCGCCCTCAGTATGGGCGGAATTAGTGCCAGCGAACTATTAACAAATTTGGGTTTAAGTTCTCTTAAAAGCTTGCTGGGGTTGTCTACAACTGCTACTGGAGGCATTACTTTAGGCGCTTATATGTCTGTAGCAGTAACGCAAGCGGCGGTAGCTGGGGTTTCTACTTATGGCATTGGACAAGTAGCTAAAGTTTATTTAGCAAAGGGCGCATCTTGGGGGACAGAAAGCCCAAAAGCTGTAGTTAGCCGGATTTTAGAATCTTTAGATGAAGCTTCGATTATGAATCGCATCAAAGGCGAAATAGCAGCTAAGTTGGGAATTGCTGAAATAAAAGGGTAAAAGTTGCCACAGTTGGAGATCCCCCCTAACCCACGTCAACAAAGCGGTCAGGTTAAGCTACACCGCTTTTTGACTCCCCTTAAAAAGGGGGGAAATATGGAGATTTTGTTAAAAAAGGGGATCTCATTGTTTGCAACTAATATTTTAGGTTCGTGGTGGTTGGTTGCGTTGTTGCTTGAAGGAGTCTAACAACTCCCTGGTTTGCTCTTTGGCAATATCGCGCCCACCTAAACCAAAAGCCAGCGCCAGCGCCACTGCTAAAGCACCGAGTAGCAACCCAAAGGCAAGATTAACAATATCGCTGGCAATCCCGATTTGATTTAGTGCTAAAGCTGATACAAAAGCAATAATGGCAATTCTGGCAACTTGAGCTAGTATTTGAGCTTGGCGATCGCCTGAACTTGTAATAATGTTAAACACCAAGTTCGCCAAAAATAAACCAACGCCGAATACTACCAATCCTGAAAGTATTTTCCCTAGTATCAACACTAATCCGCCTACTAAAGCTGTTAGTGCGGGAATATTTAAAATATTCACGGCGGCTAAAGTGGCAAATAGCATAATTCCCACTAGGGTAATAATGCCTACAAGCTCTGATGGTGTTCTAGTTGCCAACTGTTGAGCGGCATTTGACGATGGCTGCAAAACGGTTTGCGACCCTGTTGTTGGTGGTGGAATTACAATTGGAGGTGGTACAACTCTTTGTCTAGTAGGCGATGGCAAGCCGAGCATCGAGAAAATGCTGTTGAATCCCAAACTTGTCAAAATACTTGTAACTAAGTCTGCTAAGAAACGCCCGATAAAGTAAGCAGCAATCAAAATCAATGCGGCGGTAAAGATTCCCGGTAAAGCATTGAGGATTTGTTGCAACATGGCGATCGCTGGCACAGAAATCGCATCAATTTGTAAAGCATTGAGCGCTGCGATCGCTACTGGAATCAAAATTAACACATAAGTAATCGTGCCAATAATCC
>CAJQOK010000174.1 GCA_905479905.1 uncultured Aliterella sp. | reverse complement strand
ATACTTGGGCCCCTGGTGGTGGTGATGTACGGGTAATTAGTAACCCCACACTCAACCCTGCAATTATCTTCGGTTATGTGCTGCGCTCTCCCTTCGGTGGTGAAGGTTCGATTGTGAGTGTCGATAACTTAGAAGATGTAGTTGGCGGACACATTTGGGTAGCTTTACTACTTATTACTGGTGGTATTTTCCACGTATTGACTAAGCCTTTTGCTTGGGCGCGTCGCGCTTTCATCTGGTCTGGAGAAGCTTATCTTTCTTACAGCTTAGGTGCTTTGTCGCTGATGGCATTTATCGCTACTTGCTTTGTTTGGTTTAATAACACTGTATACCCTAGCGAATTCTATGGCCCCACAGGCCCTGAAGCTTCTCAAGCACAAGCCTTGACCTTCTTAATCCGCGACCAGCGTTTGGGTGCAAACGTCGGTTCGGCTCAAGGACCTACAGGTTTGGGTAAGTATTTGATGCGATCGCCTACTGGTGAAATCATCTTTGGTGGTGAAACCATGCGTTTTTGGGATGTCCGCGCTCCTTGGTTAGAGCCATTACGCGGCCCCAACGGTCTTGACTTAGACAAGATCAAGAACGACATTCAACCTTGGCAAGCTCGTCGTGCTGCGGAATACATGACTCACGCTCCTTTGGGTTCTTTGAACTCTGTAGGTGGCGTAGCAACGGAGATCAACTCGTTTAACTTCGTGTCTCCTCGTTCTTGGTTGTCTTGTTTCCACTTTGTGATGTTCTTCTTCTTCCTCGTCGGTCACTTATGGCACGCTGGTCGTGCTAGAGCGGCAGTTGCTGGGTTTGAGAAGGGTATCAACCGCGAAAGCGAACCCGTAATGTTTATGGGCGAACTTGACTAACTAGCAAAGCTAATTTTCACAATTAATTAAAGAATAGTTAAAAGGCTCCTGTGTAAAAGCAGGAGCTTTTCGTTTAAACTCAGAGCAATTATAAGTATTGCTGCAAATTGATCAACCAGGGCCTGGCTTTAAAGGTTGGTTTAGCGTGGTGGACAGTGCGATCGCAAGTTATCTGACACAATTGAATCTCTTTAAGGAAAACATAGGCGCTATGATAGATGACATCATTCAAAAACCTCTGCATTAATTGCTTTTTTAAACTAATTGTTTAGGAGTTGTAGCATTATGAACGACTTTCCTATCACGGGCGATTTGCAATGGACACCATCGGCTTTGGCTATGTTAAAAAAAATTCCCTTTTTTGTCCGTCCTCAAGCAACCGTCAGAATTCAAAATCTAGCTCGTGCGGCGGGGGTGGAAGTTGTCACCGTAGAACTGGTAGAGCAAGCAAGACTTGAATTTGGTCAGTAAAGTCTTAGGTTTTTACATTTAACTAATAAAGCTAATTTAATAATAAGTATGGTAAGTTAAATTAGCTTTATTTAAGGGGATCTTATTGAAATTTTAATTAGCTGCTATTGCTACCTTAATAAAACCCTAATACTCTTGTAGTTGTTAGAAATTTATCTATTTTAAAAACAATATAATGCGTATTCAGCACAAATATCAATCAACTTTAGTAATAAACCAATTTCAACAAATATTATTCTTAGCTCTATTATTAATTCCTGTAGTTCCTGCTAATTCCTTAGCAGTAGATTTACAAGAAAAATCCGGGGAAATTACTTGTAAAGATGAGTTCAATTCTGGCAAAGTTGGTGTAAATAATGCTCTCAACAAGCTTGTTCAAGTAGCTAGTTTGGTGGGAGAAGTGGAAACAATTTTCCAAGCAATGAATCACAACTTAGCGCCGCAACTAGCAGCTTATTTTAATCCCAGTGCTTGGCCCAAAATTAATGAGCGCGCAACATTGGCAAAAGTTCCGGTATTTATGTACCACGACATATTACCAGAAAAAGAAGTATTTTTTGATGTCACTGTTAAAGAACTCGAACAGCACTTTCAACTCATTAAAGCACAAGGTTTAACACCAATTAGTTACGACCAGCTAGTAACCCATCTACGCACGGGCTTACCCTTACCAGAAAAGCCCATAGTATTGACTTTTGATGATGGTTATGGAGGTCATTACGAGTATGTTTATCCTTTGCTGAAAAAGTACGGCTATCCAGCAGTTTTCTCTGTTTATACATTGAACATGGGCAAGGATACGGGGAGAACTCATGTAAGTTGGGAACAGCTAAAAGAAATGGCAGCCGATCCTTTAGTAACGATCGCATCTCACAGCGTCACTCACCCCAAAGACTTAAGATTGTTGAGTGACGAGCAATTAAAAATGGAGATCGAGCAATCAAAACAAATACTCGAAGCCCAATTAGGGATTGCTATTCGTTACTTTACCTATCCTGAAGGAAAGTATGACCAAAGAGTAGCAAAGGCTGTCGAAAAAGCTGGATATCTTTCGGCGCTAACTATGAGCGATACCGACGAGCGCTTTGCAGGGGAATCAGAAAGTATGCTGGCGATCGCCCGGTTTGGACAATCAAGATTAGCACAAGGAGAAGCAAGCCCAATTTCTCAAGCTTGGGGAGGAGCAAAACTACCTAATTTTTGGAGTGGTGGGTTTGACTTTTCTGCCGAAGTTCAAGTTAATAAAACAACTGTTGACGAAACCGACATCACCCTAATTTCTGGCGGTAAACCCGTTACTATCCACGCCAAAAGCCGCTACCAAGTAACAGAAATTTTAGCAGGGACTGAAGCTGTAGCCGCCGTTGATGGGGGGTTTTTCTCCTTAAAATATTTAGATTCTAACGTCATGATTGGGCCAGTATTGAGCCAAGTAAATAATAAATTTGTCCCTGGTTATCGTGGGGAAATGTCTAAACTAATTGGGCGACCTTTGGTATTAATCGGCCCGCAATCAGCTAAATTTATTGGGTTCGATCCCCTCAAGCACAATACTTTAGAGGGGGTAGAAGCAGTAATGTCAAATGTTACCGATGCCTTTGTCGCCGCCGCTTGGTTAGTTAAAGACAACCAACCCCAAAGCGCGGAAACTTTTGGTAGTTTGTTTGATTACGATGCAATTCGCCATCGGGCTTTTTGGGGTATCAATCAAGCCGGACAACCAACAGTAGGTGTAGCTAACGAGCCGATTGATTCGGTATCTTTAGGAAAGGTTTTAGTTAAGGCCGGATTTCGGGATGCGGTGATGCTCGATTCGGGCGCAAGCACTTCTTTAGTATATAAAGGTGAATCTTTAGTAGGCTACACTCCCCGTCCCGTGCCTCATGTAGTGGCGCTGGTGCCGCCTGCGTCTACTTTAAGATCGGCTGATTGTGCGATCGCATCAGAAGTAAAATAGATAAAGATTTAGATGATGGAGTAAAAATTATGGGGCGATCGCTAATTAAATTTTCTTCCCAAGACTGCGGAATCTGTCATAAAATGTCTTTCTACGACCAAAAAGTTAGCGAGGAATTGGGCTTGCAATTTGTTGATGTCAAAATGCAAGATACGGCAACTTACCGCAAATACCGCAAGATTTTACTCAGTCAATACCCTGATAAAGCCGAAATGGGATGGCCGACTTACCTTGTCTGCGATTCTCCTGAAGGCGAATTTCAGATTTTAGGGGAAGTAAAAGGCGGTCATCCCAAAGGTGAATTTAGAAGTAAGCTACAAGCCGTCTTAGCAAGTACTAACTAATTACATCAAAAGATTGAACTTCTAGGACAGGGCCAATCATGGCTAGAGTCATGATATCTTCTTTAACCTGTCCCACAACACTTACCTTTTGTCCAGGTTTGAGTAAGTCTTTACTCGCACCTCTAAAAATTTCGTAGGTAGTACCATTATCGGCAACTAATGCCCAAGTACCCGTACCCATTTCTTTACGTTCAATTGTGCCAGTGACATTAATACTCATGCTGTTTTCGTTTCACCTTTCATCGCTAACCATGCTAATCCATAACAAAGAGCCGCGTTACTAATTAAGAAAGTACGGGCAATTAACCCTTCACCTAACCACCAAATATCGGGCGTAACTACCGCGCTGACAAGCAAGCAACTAGCAACTCCTAAAGATGTACCAATTGCAAACCATTTCCAGCTAGGATGACCAAGAAATAAAGCAATTAAGACGACGGGAATTAAGGCACTAGCAAACAAAGGATTGAGGACACTATTGCCTGCTAAAGCGTTACCCAATTCGGGAATTGAGCTACCCAACAGGCGCAATGGCCATTGAGGTAAATCGTAGATGTAGACACCACGCAGGAAAAATAAACCCGAACTTCCAGCAATTAAACCGCTACTCAACGCCCAACTCCAAGCAAAGGGAAAGTAAGCTCCTAAAAACCATGCCAGTAAGTAAGAACCGAGTACCATAGCAATTTTAGGTAAAAGTGCGATCGCTCCACCATCAATCCAAAACCGCAAATTGAGGTAGCCATTCTCTCTCAACCAACGAAAGAAGTGAGGAAAGCTAATTTTTCCGGCTTGCGCTAGTTTGACGGCGGCGGCAGCATCTAATTGTCCTGCGCCGTAATAGTTTAAACCGTCTTCTTGAATTACTCTTGAAGACTTTTGTAAGACTTCTAAAACTTCCTCTGGTTGAGTCACCCCAGAGGCTCTAATTAACGCTGCAACCCCCGCTACGTGAGGTGCTGCCATGCTTGTACCTTGAAAGCCCTGAATTGAGGCTACGCCCGTTTCTGGGTCGATAGTATCTTGTAAAATCTTCCCGGCATCACTACCCCCAGGAGCAGAAATATCTACCCCCGCGCCAAAGTTTGAGTAGGGAGCTTTGATACTCGCTGCATCATAGGCGGCTACGGAGATTACGTGGGGGTAACGAGCGGGGTAAGAAGCGGAGTTTTGATTTTCATTTCCCGCCGCCGCCACAATTACTACACCTTTACCATAGGCGTAGTCTATAGCTTCCTTCATGACTTGACTTTCACCACCGCCACCCAAACTCATATTAATTACATCCGCGCCATGATCGGCAGCAAATTTAATTGCTTCGGCAATATCGGCAACAGTTCCACCGCCGTAACTACTCAAGACTTTTAAAGGCATTAAACTCGCTTCGTAAGCTATTCCCGCGACACCATAGCCGTTGTTGGTCGATTGGGCAACCGTTCCGGCTACGTGCGTACCGTGTCCGTTGTCATCGTCGGCAAGAATGCGATCGTTTACAAAGTCGTAGCCATCGACAAAAGTTGTGTCTTTTAAGTCTGGTACGCGGCTAATTCCGGTATCAATTACCGCAACAGTAATATCTTTGCCTTTGGTTTCGCTCCAGGCAGATTCGATGTTAATACTACGCAGGTTCCACTGTTTGCTATAGTCGGGGTCATTGGGAGCAACTAAAGCTGTGTAAACATAGTTTGGTTCGATGTATTCGGTTGATTTGGCTAAATTAGACTTTTTTAAACTTTTTAGCG
Organism: uncultured Aliterella sp.; assembly: GCA_905479905.1. Classification (GTDB taxonomy): domain Bacteria; phylum Cyanobacteriota; class Cyanobacteriia; order Cyanobacteriales; family Chroococcidiopsidaceae; genus Aliterella. The sequence goes on along the minus strand of CAJQOK010000174.1, from coordinate 6,870 downwards.
TATTGCGATCGCCTTTGACTACATACACGCGATCACTCACCGAAAAAGCACTGTTGAGTTGCGGTATAAAATTAAATTGGCTAGAAATCGCGTTTATTTTCTCGTTAATTTCTGTCGCAGGTATATCTTCTCTAAAATCAAGCACAATTGAGTCAAATTTGCCCTGATTTGCCAGCCCTTTAAAATTAAATAGGGCGAAACTTATCCCAACTAGAAACAAGCACAGCAGTAAAACCCTTTTCATAGCAATTTATTATTGGCACTATCGTACTGACAAAATAACCTATAGGCTCTTTATTTGGGATGATTTTTTGAGATACTTACCACAAATTTATAATTTCAAGCAAGGAAACTAAATGGAACGCGGTTTAATCTGGTTATCTTTATTATTGGTATTTGTTTGGTTGGCTGGCTTAGGCTGGAACGAATACCAAAAAGTTGAAACTTATCGGCGATGGGCGGTGGATGCTGAGTTTGAAAAATCTAAATACGATATTTACGCTGTACTGGCTAAAAAAGGTAACGATTTGACCTGGGGAAAACCGACTAGACAAGCAATAATTAACCAATCTACATTTTTATTAAATGATGTCCAAGCAATTAATTTAGTGGTAGACGATCGCTTAGTAGAGATGGAGTCTCCACCGATTAAAGGGCGAAAAATAGCTTTAGAGTTTAGTTTTGCTCCTTCAGCGCCGCCCGTGCGGGTTCCTTTTACTGAAATACCTCTAGCCGCCGAATGGGGAAAATATTTAAGTTCGCAATTAAATCTATTGCGCCAGTAAAACCAACCAAGTGCGATCGCCTAACTATCAATTTTAGCCCGTATGTAAAGCTGGAACCTTAGTAGAAATGCCTAAGCTAATTAAAATAAAAGCATAAATTTATACTTTTTTATTGATTGCTGACCTCAAAAAAAATATATTAGTATAAAAATAGCAGCTACTAATTAACGAGGCGATCGTTTGAGGCTGATATTTAGGAAAGTGCAAACCTTATCAATTGCGATCGCAACGGTTGTTGGAATCTCGATTTGTGAAATGTCTGTAGCTAGACTTAGAGAGGGCGCAGGCTCTTTTTAATAGAGAGATAATGTAGCTCCTAGAAACTATGAAGTTGTCAAAGTTTAGAGCGATTGTTGATACTGATTTAGGAGTAAGGGTAAGTAATCGTAACCATCGACTCCAATTACAGGGATAATTTGCGCTCTGCACTGTTTAAGCAAGTTTTGAAAAGCGGTGTCTCCAAGTTGTCCTTGCAAAATTGTCAATAAGCCTGCGGGTTGTCTCCATTGCACCGAGCCAATTTGCTCTAATAGATACATTCCCAAACTTCCCGTAGTCATAGCCATCTCTATATTTTGGCTGCTGTAGTATGCGGATGCTAAGGAAGCAAAGTTTTGCCCTTGAAGATACAAATCGCCAGAAATTCTAGCAGATTGCAAGGCAATTTCTAGATAAGGAATAGCACTTTGGGGTTGAGAAAGCACTAGATAAGCAACGCCTAAACTACTACAACACAAAGCTTGACTTTGCTCGTCGCCTAAGCGTTTGGATAATTCTAATCCTTGCTGGAGGTATTGAATTGCACTTTCGTATACTTCAAGCTCACTTTGCAACTGCTGTCCTTGAAATACTTGGCTGTAGCCTAGATTAGCTAGGGCGTTGGCTTCTCCCAAACGTTCCCCAGATTGACGAGCCAAAATTAACGCCCGTTGGCTGTAGTTAATGGCGCTTTCGTAATCTTTTTGAGTGACGCAAGCGCGACTAAGATGATTGAGATTAGCAATTTCACACTGAATATCTCCTCTAGTTTGGGCAATCTCTAAAGCTTCTTGGGCAAAAGCTTTAGCTGGTTCTAATTGACCTAAAGCTTGGAGAGAATAGCCGAGTAAAGTTAAAATTCGCGCCTTTTCTTGAGTACCTTCAACTTGCTTTAAGGGTTCGTCAAAATAGCTTAAAGTAGAACGTAGGCGATCGCCACTAAACAAAGCAAAAATCCCCCCATAAAGCGGAAAATCTTTAGTTTGGGCAAAAGTGCGGAGAATTTGTAAGGTAATTTGAAAACAGCTATCTAGATAATTGCTAGAAGTTAACGATTGTCTCAAACCATTGGCTAATTGCGACCAAATAGCAGCAAAAGTTAAAAAGGTAGAAGTTGATAAGTTAGCCCCAGCCTTAGCATTGTAAGCTTGTTTATTGAACCAAGCGACTAAACCTTGTTGCAAGCACTGCATAGTTACAGCAAGTTCTACCCAAGCACTTAAACTGATATTGTCTTGCTGAGAAATCCACTCGTCTACAGGCTGCTGCAATGCTAAAGTTTGAAAGAGCGATCGCATTAAGGGGCTTTTTACCTGTTTCGCCCATACTGTCCAAGGGCCCCTTTGTCCTGGTACGCCTACAAAACCCAAGGGTTCCGGGTTGTCGTACATCCAGCTAATTAAATAATCTTGCAACGATTGCCAAGAGGCTATACCAGCTATTAACCCTTGAGCGAGTTGGGCTACATCGCTATCTGTTGATGGTACTTGTTTTTGGAGATTAATGGCTAATTGCTGAATTTGGCTAAGAGTCAAAGCTGGGTTGCGGTTGGGATCGATTGCTGTAATTAAAGCCCCCAAAGCTTCGCCCTCTGGGGCAGCAAAAATCGTTTCTAAGGCAGCATTTAGGGTACTAGAAACCGCTAAATCCTTTTGTACGCGCTCCCACTCTCCTTGAATAGTTTTGAGGGCGCGGAGGCTACGCATAGCTTTAGCTTGCTTTAATTCGTCAGTTTTGTTATTTTGTTGCTCGAATGCTTGAATTTGTTGAGACAAAAAGCGCTCAAATAGTTCTCCCGTACCGGGTTCTACCTCCTGACGCAGTAATTGATAAACCTGTTCTTTAGAGCTTATTTGACCTTTTAAAGTAGTTTGGACAATGCGATCGATTAACGCATTGTAGCGAGTTTCAATAGATGTATCTGACATAACCAATACCTATAATTACCAATTATTGCGAAAAAAAACCAGTCAGCAGCAATGGTAAAAGCAGTAGAGCGCAAATAACCATAAATATAGTTCCTGGTTCGATATCAGTGGTGTTTTTCTGCGGTTTGGGCATCGTCTCTAAAAACTTATCTGCTATTTTCTCCAAGGTAGCTTAGTACCCATTTCTGTTGCTGCGGAAAAAAATAAGTAACTAATTAGTAACCCCGCACACCCAATAAAAACCCACAAATCCTGATTCATTTTTCCGGTAATTTGCCTTTGTCAACATTTAGAAATGCGAAGCCCGTTACCGTTCCAGCTTGCGCTATCGCCTTTTCCTTTTCTGAACTTGATAATACAAAAAAGGACAGGTGTAACCTGTCCCAAAAAAAATATTGTCAGCTAAATATTAAAAATTCATCTCCGCAGCTTGAACTTTCTCTACTTGCTTTTTCTTCAATACCAACATGGCTTGAGATAGCATGATGCCAGATATGAATACTATCAACCATCTCAGTCGCGTAGAGCTTTGCAAGACTATCTCACCGTCGGCTTGACCAAATCCACCTACATTAGGGTTGTTGGTTAAAGCGTCGCCTATAGCTACAGTTTGCCCTTGAGCAACGAGTAATTCTGGCCCGGCGGGAATTGCCTCTACAGTGTCGCCACCATCGCCAGAAATTGTAACTTGATAACCACCTTCTTCAACGGGGCTAATTTTGCTAATAGTTCCTGCTACCGAGGCATTGTAAACTGCATTATTGCTCTTTTCACCCGTAGGATAAACTTGCCCACGTCCGCGATTTGCGCCTAAGTGAACAGAGTATTTGCCAAAGTGAACGCTTTTATCCGTCGCTGGATTAGGAGAAAGCACCGGGAAAACAATTTCTTGATATTGTTCGCCAGGTAAAGGCCCAACTAACACATAATTTTCTTGAGTTTCGCTGTAAGGTTGGAAATAAAGATCCCCTACCTTCTCCTTCATTTCTTCTGGGATTCTGTCGGCGGGAGCAATTTTAAAGCCTTCGGGTAACATTAATACTGCGCCAACTTGCAAACCTCCTTTTGTGCCATCGCTGACTACCTGCTGAACGCTGGTATCGTAAGGAATTTTGACTACAGCTTCAAATACTGTATCGGGTAAAATCGATTGAGGTATTTCTACTTCTGATGGTTTCGCCGCTAAGTGACAGTTGGCGCAAACAATTCGTCCTGTAGGTTCGCGGGGACTTTCAGGATAGGTTTGCTGCGCCCAAAATGGATAAGCTGAAGCCGATTGAGGCATAGCAATGTCGCTAACTAGCAAGAAAGCAACAGTTACCAAGGCTAGAATCGCCGTTTTAAAGATTGACCCTACGTTAAGAGGCAATTTTGCTGCAAATAATGCTTTTTTCATCTCTAACAATTTCTGTGACAAGGACTCGATAAAGTATGAGTTATTATCTGCAACTCATAATACAAACGTTCAAAACTTTTATTTAAGCCCACCAAGGCGCATCACCTGTGCGGAAATCTGTCTCAGTCCACTGAGTTAAGGTGATTTTATCGTCTTGGACTTTGGCGTGAGCTAAAGGTAAAGACTTAGGTGCAGGCCCGCGTACTACTTTACCTGTATTGTCGTACTGAGAACCGTGACAGGGACACATAAATTTATTTTCGTTGCCATTCCAAGGAACAACACAACCTAGGTGAGTACAAACAGCGTTGATGCCATAATCGGCGATCGCTTCTTTGCTTTCTGCCACAATATAAGTTGGGTCGCCTTTGAGTCCTTGGGCTAACGTGCGATCGCCTGCGCTACGAGTTTCTAAAAACTTACTAACGCTAAAATCATTGCCTAATGCATCTTTTGCCGTTGTTCCACCGCTAGATCCGCCGCTAGATGGGGGAATAAAAAACTTGACTACTGGATACAATGCTCCGGCGGCGGTTCCTGTAACTGTCCCAAAAGCCAGTAAATTCATAAATTGACGACGACCCATATTTGGGACATCCATTGATTCTGACATCTGCGCCATACTGTTCTCTCTTGGATCGTTGTTAACTTTTTTGAGCTTAGGTCAAGAGTGCGATCGCCTACTTTGTTTGCGTCGGACTACTAAGAAAATATAAAAATTCCTCAAGCTGCGAATGCGATCGTCAATAGGAGGTATATTACATTTCTTTATATTGGTATCATACTTGAATTACCTATTTCAATTTTGTAAACAAATGTAAAACTTAGCACAAGCCATGACAGGACAAGACTTACACCAGCTATTGCTAAATAAATGGGGGCGCTCTTACGACGTGCAGTTGCGGCGCACCCAAGGGAAGGTATTTTTACAAGTAATGTGGAAATATTTAGAGCAAGCTTCGTTTCCGTTGAGTGAAACTGAGTATGAAGCGCATATGGAAAAAGTCGCAACGTATTTAGAGGGCTTTGGGGGAACGTTACAGGTACAAAGGTATATTTTAGATACTAAAGAACGTCCACGCTTAGGTAAGGCGGTGAGCATTCCTTTAGACTTAGGACTTCGCGGTTCAGAATGGATATTGTAGTAATGTTTATTTCCCTAGCAACTTAACTAAACCAATTCCGCCGAAATAAAGCCCCAATACCGCGCCAGCTAACAAGCTTTGAGTCAAAGGATCGGTAGAAGGAGTCAAAACTGCTCCTAAAACTACAGCAGCAACAATTACAAACCGCCAACCCGCCAACATTTGGTTAGAAGATACAATTCCCAAAAAGCCGAATAAAACTTGAATAATCGGAATTTGAAAGGCAAGTCCCGTACTAAACAGTAGCAATAATACAAATTCAAAATACTTATCAATTGACCATATTTGCTCAACTACCCCCTCGCCATAATTGATAAAAAAGTTGAGCGCCGCCGGAATTAAGAGTAGATAAGCAAATACTAATCCCGCCGCAAATAGAAAAGTAGAGCCAATAATCACTGGGCCAATTAAACGGCGTTCGCGGCGAGTTAAACCAGGTAGAACAAATTGAATGATTTGATAGAGTATGAAAGGACTTGCCACTACAAGACCACTATAGCCAGCAACTTTAAAAGAGACAAAAAAGAACTCTCCAGGGGCAAGTTGCAAAAATTTTACACCTTGAGCGGGTACTTCTAATAATTGAACAATTGGCTTAACAGCTATAAAACAGCCAGTTATACCCACAACCACCGCAATTAGCGCATAAAAAATTCTCCATCTCAACTCCTCCAAATGGTCGAATAGTGACATCTCCGCTTCGTCGGGAAGTTCGTTAAGAAATTCCTCTGGGGTGTCGAAATTTTGCTCGGCTAAGGTTTCAACTTCTAATGGAGGTGTCATTATTCAAGCTATACAGGGGTTTGTTGACTATTGTATCTAGGGTAGCAGCAGAAAAAAAGGGATATTTAGTTATGGTAGGGTAGCTCCTTTAGGGTGAGTAGCTGAATATTTAGCAACTAACTGAGAAACTTCTGGATTGTATAGGCGCAGATAATTCCAATAGTTGCCAAAAACTTGTCTAACGTAGCCTTTGGTTTCGTCGTAGGGTATGGCTTCTACAAATTCATCAGGATCGTTAATTTGAAAACGATCGCGCCATTTAGAAACAGCACCAGGCCCTGCGTTGTAACTTGCGATCGCAAACAGGGAATTATTATCGTATTGCTGATGGGTATAATTTAAAAACCAAGTACCCAACAAAATATTGTCTTTGGGAATTTCAGGATTGTATTGCTCTAACTTAATTTTCTCAGCAATCCATTCACTTGTACCAGGCATTACTTGCATTAAACCAACTGCACCTGCAACGGAGCGAATTTTTGGCTCAAACCGAGATTCCTGGCGAATCAAAGCCGTTACCAGCAAGGGGTTAAGTTGACGCTGACTTGACCAGTATTCTATCTCTTGGAGAAAGG
>CAJQOK010000173.1 GCA_905479905.1 uncultured Aliterella sp. | reverse complement strand
ATTTTCCCTGGAATGGCTACTCCTGCTGCGTGAATGATGCCGTTAATTTCGCCAAAGCGATCGCGAGACTGGTCTACCACAGCTTGCATTGAGGCGCGATCGCTGACATCGGCACTAAATACCAAAACTTCTGCCCCTAACTGCTCTAAAGCCTGAAAGGAGCGAATCTTTGTGCTTGTGAGATCGCTCTGTTCGTGAGATATCAACCATTGCTCCCACTGGTTGCGGTGAGGAAAATCCGCACGTCCGCAGAGAATTAATTTAGCTCGTACTGTTCGTGCTAAGTGTTCGGCAATAACTAAACCAATACCACCCAATCCACCCGTAATTAAATAAACTCCACCTTCCCTTAACTGGGGCGCATCTTCTACCCGATCCAGTCTGACGGGTTCAAAGGTTTGCACCCATCTATGTTTGCCACGATAAGCAATAATTTGGTCGGAGGATGAAGTAGAAAGTTCTGTTATTAACTGTACAATCTCCTCTTTCCCAACTGGTAGGACAATATCAACGCTACGACAGCGAATGTTGGGATATTCTAGAGGAATGGTTTTAATCGCTCCAAGTAAAGTTGCTTTTTCTGGAGAGATTATTTCTTCTCCCGTGACTGACTGGAGATTGCTAGAAATAACTGCAATTTCTCCGGTCAAATTTTGCTTTGACAATGCTTGGACGAGAAACAGTAGAGAATAAAACCCTGTTTGTTGGACGCGATCGCGTTCTTCAATTTGACTTTGAGGTGTAACGCTCCATAGATGTAAAATCTTGGTCGGTATCCAATTTAAATCGCGCAATGCTGCAATTAAAGCGTTGTAATCATCTCTACTTTGAGGGTTAATTGTATAAATCTTTTGATTTTGAAAATTGCCCTGAGCGCTAAATTGCTCTCCAATCTGCACCGCGATTACTTTTTGTCCCTCACGCTCTAATTGCTTCAATATCTGCGTTCCTAAATCAGATTCATCTACAAACACTAACCAAGATTCAGATTGCTTTAAGTGCGATCGCCTGAGTTGCGGCAACATAGAGCGTTTCCAGGAGGGAACGGAAAACCAGTCAGCAATATCCTGTTTTTTCCCTGTTGAAATAGGCGTTTGGCAAACATTTTGTTGTTCCTTTGCAGCTTGAGCTAGCAAAATATGTTCTCCCCAAGCTTCAGAATCGGGCAAACTCACCTCAACAAACTTGCTACTACAAAGTGCTTTTTGCCACTGTTTCTTTGATAAATAAGGATTATCAAGGCTAATAGATGTTTGGGAATTGAGCAACAAAGCCCAAGTAATGTCAAAGTCTAATGATGCTTGGGTTTTTTCCCAGATTAAAAGCACACCTTCAGGAGCTAATAGAGAACGCATATTTTCTAAAGTTGCTCCTATATTTTTCGCAGTATGGAGCGATTTAACAGCTACTATTACATCAAAACTGCCTTGAGAGAATCCTTGTACTGATAAAGGGCGATCGAGATATAAAGATCGACACTCAAGAAAAGGATATTTGCTAAACTTCCGCTCGGCTTCATTGAGAAAAGAACCACTGACATCGGCAAAAGTATACCTAGTTTGAGATGCAGGTAATACAGAAATTAGTTCCTCTGTAGCGTAGCTAACTCCACTAGCAATTTCCAAAATTCTTAAATTCTTTTGCGGTGACAAGATTGCTGCTTGTGCCAAAATAGCCTGCAATATAACACTGTATTGAGCATGATCAGGAGATTTGAGACTGGTATTTTCTACCTCATTAAACTCGTATAGCAGACCTTTGAAAAACTGTAACGGTTCTTGATCGCCAGTAATAACGGCTGCTAGATTTTCGCCACATTGCCCAACTAAATCTAACATTTTAGGGGATGTCCAATTAACCCTAACTTGCTCTAAAAGATCCCAAACAGATTCCCTCGAACACGGTGCGAGGTTAGTAAATTTCTCTCCTACTTGTTGTAGCTGACCTCGACTTGTTAATGCTTGCAACCATCGAACCAACAACGGTTGATAGCGAGGAATAATCTGACATTGTTTAGCTAATTGTTGCCAACTATATTGCTGTTCGAGATCGCCAAAAGCTCCGTTCCGCCTTAAAGCCAGGTTAATATAAGCAGCGCATAGATCGTCCAACAACTGCTGGTTAGCTAAGTAAATTTGGCGATCGCCTATTTCCTGACTAGCTTGAATACCAGATTCTACCAAAGAGTCCCAAAGCCTTGGTGATTCTGCCTTAACTATCGATTGTGGCGGATCGATCCAATAACGCTGACGCTCAAAAGGATAAGTAGGCAAAGGAGCGCGATCGCGTTTTTCGTGAGTATAAAATCCCGACCAATCTATCTGTACTCCAGCCAGCCAAAGTTGCCCTAGTGTATTCAACAAAAACCTCACATCAGATTGTTGTTCTTTGGGGTGGCGTATGCTGGTTAATACCACTTGTTGAGGCTGTTTATCTGGATGCTGTTTGGCTAATTTACTTAAAGTTCTACCAGAACCTACTTCTAAGAGAATGCGATCGCTTTGTTTGCATAATTCCTGTAATCCTTGTGCAAAACGGACTGTTTGCCTTAGATGATTACTCCAGTAAGCAGGATTAGTAGCCTCCTCGGTAGTAATCCAAGTACCCGTAACATTAGAAATGTAGGGAATTTGTGGTGGATTGAGCTTAACTTGTTTGACCCGTGCTTGGAAAGGTTCTAAAATCGGCTCCATCATCGCAGAATGAAAGGCGTGGGAAGTGTGGAGAAGACGGCAATCTATTTTGCGCTCGGCTAATCGATCTTGTAGTGCGGCGATCGCCTCTGTTGTTCCTGAAACTACACAGTCAGACGTGCCGTTAATTGCTGCTAAAGATAGATTTTGACCCAATAAAGGCTGCACATCTGTTTCTGGTAGCCCAATCGCCAGCATACTTCCCCCTGGTAGTTGCTGCATTAATTGACCCCGTGCTGTCACCAAAGCCAAGGCATCTTCTAGGGAAAACACTCCCGCAATACAAG
>CAJQOK010000172.1 GCA_905479905.1 uncultured Aliterella sp. | reverse complement strand
TTGAAGACGGAATTATAAACTCTGTTGCCGAAGGGTCTGTGAGGACAACTTCTGTCGCCTCAACATTATTTACCATCGACTCGATAGTAACGGTAATTTCGTAAGCGCCTAGTTTAAGGGTATCCCCGCTATTTAAAGTCTGGCTTGATTGCGTGATGCGAAGTCCATTTATTAAAGTACCGTTGGCGCTACGATCTTCAATGGTTAATTGCCCGTTATTAGCAGTAATTAAGGCATGAAAGCGCGAAACTTGCTTGCTAGCAAGAATAATCGGCGAAACTTGCTCACCGTTAATTATGGGCGGAATTTGATTTGCTTCTCTACCAAAAGCTATAGGCGTAGATAAACGTGGCTCGAATAACTCTCCGGAAGTGGGGTCTTCCCAGCTTAATTGAATTTCCATAAGGGTTATGTATTTAGTGCAAAGACTTAACTAGGGTTTTTCGTCGGGAAAGTAAACAGCCGTTGGCGCTGAAGCTAAAGAAGTTCCGCACCACTGACACACTAGCGACAAACTTGCCTGGGGGGAAACATGATTGCAGACATGACATTTTAATCCGTTTACAGGTACATCTTCCGGGGCATCGGAAGTAACATTTGCTGTTAGTGTCATTTTGCCTAGTTGAATCATGGCGCGACGAGAAAGAACAACGTCTTCTCCCACAACTTTTTGCCCGTTTACCCAAGCAGGGTTTGGTTTATCCCTATTTTTAGTAAGATTACGTAAATAAAAAGTATGTCTTGCTACATCAAAACCTATTTCTACGTGCAATCCTGAGATAGTTTTTGCTGGATCTTTGACAATGACATCGCACTGACTTTTATCTCTACCAATACGGATTGGTGGCTCGTTTGGTTTGATAAAAGAAAAGGTTTGAGAACGGTTGCGACCTTCTTCCACCCATTCCAATGTTATTTTGTGCATAGTGTGGAATGATCCCAAAAGTGTTTTTATTTAGACGATTCAACAGAGATGTTTGATTGTGCTTTATTTAAGTTATTCAACTAGATCGGCGGCAATTCCTGAAATAAGCCCAAAAATGCAGAGCGCATTGCTTTGAAAACTATGATTATGAGGTTGTTTTAGCCAATTTGCTCAAATCCTAAATTACAACAGTATACAAAATAAAAATATACCGCTATCTAGTTGTATAAATCTTGAGTAAATGTTAAGGATTTAACTGTTAATAGTAAAAAGCGCTACTACCAAGGATTGCCAACCATTGTAAAACCGACCAAAAGTAAGGATGAGAGAAGTTTTGATCGCCTAAGTCAACCATTGCTTGAGGTAATGGCAAACCATTTTTGAGCTTCTAGATTGCTTTTTATCGGTGCAATCAGCCAGTTATACATCTGCTGAGATGATTCTAAATAACTGGTGCTGCGGAGTCTTTTTGTACTGGTTACTTCATTGCATTTGGTTGCGGTGGCGAGTACGAGCTTTCTAATGACTGCTCTTAGATTATCCATTGAAGACCAAATTGCCTTAGTTCGGCGAAGCTGGGATACCTGTACTGCAATTTGCTCCCTTTGTGGATGCGGGTGCGGTGTGGAATGTAACAAATAACCCAATAATGAATTTTTACCGAGTCACAGGTTTTTACTTGGTGCAGGATTAGGATTAATTTGGGAACCTTTACCGAAACTAAATCTGCGGCTAGACTACGCGCCCTTATTTATTGACTTAGGCGATCGCGGGAACAATCTTCAAGATGATGGCCTCTACTTTAGTGCTAACTACCAATTATAGAAGTAGAAAAATTGCGCCTTTTGAGCCGTTAATTACTGTTAACAGTTAAGTAGCAGATAAATAATATTTAACTAAATTTATTATTTATCCGAAATTTGCCTTAACAACAATGTTTAATCAAATATCACACTCTTAAGCGGACTCAATTCTAAGTGTATGTAGAAGATATAATGAAACTAAGGTAAAGTTTAATACCACCTTAACTAATAATTTTACTAAAAATAATAAATAAAGGTGGTTCTAATGAAAGGCAATATTTGGTTGAAATACTTACCCGCAATAATAGCTGCAACTTGTTTAACGCCTGTAATACAAATAATAGCTGCTCCCCAGAGTCCAGCAGTTGTGGCTCAAGGGACTACGTACAACACCTATATGCGCCTAGGCTACTCAGCTACCGCCAAAAGAGATTATCGCAACGCTTTGGTTAATTTTAGACGAGCTTTAAGGGTGCGTCCTGGCGATAGCTATGCTACCGCCGCAGTTAATAACGTAAGTACATACGCTCGTCGCGGCTCATCAAAAGCTATCTTTATAGCTTCAAACTGAGGCGCACCAGGGACAAGACAAGGCGGTGCAACTAGGGGAGGGTGTTCTAGCAGCGATCGCACTTTAACGGCGTTGGTTCCAGCTAATAATTTAGGCATGACTACAGCGCAGTATCCGGTAATTTTCTTTTATATCCCGCAAACTTCCGCAGATATCCTCGAACTATCTTTATTAGACGAAAACGATAACGAGATTTATCAAAAAAGCCTCAAACCAGTTTTAACTGGTGGTATAGCTAGTATAAATTTCCGTGATTTGCCGGGCTTGAAACCTTTGCAAGTAGGTAAAAGTTATCACTGGTATTTGTCGATTGTGTGTAATGTTCAAGACCGTTCCGCAGATATATTTGTTGATAGTTGGGTGCAAAGAATTAACCCCGATCCCGCCTTACAAAGCGAATTAAAACAAGTATCTTTAGAAAGCCGCGCCGCGCTATATGCAGTCAATGGTATTTGGTATGACAGCCTCACAGCGCTATTTGAAACCCGCAAATCTAACCCAAATAATTCTGCTTTAGTCAACGAATGGGCAGATTTATTAGATTCTGTTGGGAATTGGTAATTGGTAATTGGTAATTGGTAATTGGTAATTGGGAATTGGGAATTGGGAATTGGGAATTGGGAATTGGGAATTGGGAATTGGTGAGAGGCTGTAGTTGCATTTTTTCTATTTCCTCATCTCTTGTCCGGGGACAGGCTTAACAAACTTGTAGCAGTTACTAAATAAACCGCTTTAATTAAAAAGTATTTTTTTAAGGAATGCTAATTTGCCTTGGTAGGAAGGATAGCGCAAGTTAAAGTCAAGGCGGAAGAATTTATTTAAAATACTTTTGTAGTGAATTGCATCAGTGTATCGTTGATACAAACGCCCCCCGATGAAGTTAACCTGCATACTTGCTGTTGCAAGCTTTTATTTCTAGAAAAAATGTATATAGCTAGAGGTTTGGGTAGCTTGTTGATCAGTGCGATCGCATCAATTATTTGAGTCGGTTAACCAACTTGAAGAAATCTTAAACAGGCTACTTAATCAAGGAGAGTTAATAATTAATTGGTCGAGAAATATCCAAAACAAAGGTAATAAAATTATTGCAAGTTAAATGTCTATTAGCTTACTTCAAGTTACTAAGCAGGGAGATAAACACTAAATGTACTACCTTTACCTAGTTCTGAATTGAGTTGAATTGTACCTTGATGGGCTTCAACGATGCGCCGAGACAGGTATAAGCCCAACCCACTGCCCGAACGCTTGTGACTACCTTGGCGAAAGCGCTCAAACATAGTTGCCTGTTCGCCAATTGCAATACCTGAGCCTGTATCTTCAATTTCAATGACAACATAAGCTGTACTCTGCTGTTTAGTGGGAAGATTGTTCGGAGTAATCGCACCATTGAGACGAATAGTAATAGAACCTGTGTCGGTAAACTTGATAGCATTGCCAACTAAGTTAGTAAATAAGCGATGAAGTTCTAAGCGATCGCCCATAACTTTATCAACCTGTGTTTGTTGGTTAAATTCAGCAACTATGGTTAATTTTTTCTCCGCAGCCAGAGGAGTTAGTTCATTAACAACTTCTTGCAGCAACGAACGCAAATCGATGGGGAAAAAGCTCAGAGTTTTGCGCCCAGCTTCAAAACGGTAAACTTCAAGTAAAGTATTAACCATTTGCAACAGGTTTTGATTACTCCTTTGCATAGTGGAGAGAGCTTCTAGCATGGTAGGCGAAAGCTCTCCCAAAGCACCTTGCTGAAATAGCATCAACATCCGATCGGCGGCTACCAAGGGAGTACGCAAGTCGTGAGTAAGACGAGAGACATAATCTTCTCTTTGACGGGCAATACTGTCGCGCTCGTCTACACTGTGCTTGAGACGTAGTAAACTCCGTACTCGTGCCAATAACTCATCTACTTCTACAGGCTTGCGGATAAAATCGTCGGCTCCCATGTCCAAGCCTTGGGCGACACTGGGTTTATCGTGGGCGGTAATCAAGAGGATGGGTATAAAAGGTAGCTTAGTATTTTCACGGAGACGCTTAGTAACTTCAAAGCCATCCATCCCCGGCATCATGACATCTAACAATATCAAATCTGGCAGCGAAAGTTCAATTTGTGCTAAAGCCGAAACGCCATTTTCGGCGGTGGCGATCTCGTAGCCTTCTTCTTCCAAAATGGTTTGGATCAAAAAAACATTATCAGGAGAGTCATCAACAACAAGTATTTTGTCTGTAGCAGCTAGCGAACTCATGGAGGGGATTGTTTTTAACTAATTAAGTTTTTTAAAAATATCTTCTACCTGTATCATTTTTTCCTTTAAGCGCGCAATTAACCTCTTACCTGCGGCAGATTATTTACTACTTTATCTACTACTAATTGTTGTTGACTTTTAACTTTTATTAGATTTGCTATCAATAAATTGATTATTAAGCATAAAATCTACGACAAATTGATATATAAATTTGACCATAATTATTAGCTATTGTTGGTCAAGAAACTTAAGTTTAGCGCGCAACTTAGACGATTTGCTAATAATGCTTTGGGCGTAGAAGTTGCCAATGTTAAGGAATTTATGAATAAATTAACCGCTCTGTGAGGTAATGTAGCATTTTTTACAAATATGTAGAATTGATGATTTTTTCAGATTAGCTTTGCCAAAAAGTCAATTCAAAGCTAGATTAAAAACGCATTTTCAAAAAATCCTATGGCGCTACCTATTTTTACTGCTGGACGAAAAAGAAATAGCAGGTATAAAGTAAGCGATCGCACTTTAAGCCCAATGTCGCTAGTATTTGCTAGTTTTGTATTCCTATTTTTGGGTAGTTTGGGATGGATTTGGGTAGAAATGCTGACCAAAGGTTATTTAGCTATTGGTGGAGTTCCAAGTCCAATCATTTTGAGCTTTTTACAAAACGACACTGCAAGGATTGCTTATTTTGATGGAGATGAGGAGAAACTACACGCCCAAATTCAAAGGATGAATTTAGCAGACAAGTTAAAACCTTATTACCGCCCTCAGTTTGCGGAGGAAGCAAAACTAGATTTGCATACTCATCAAATTCTTTACGATCGCACAGGTTATGTAGGCACTTACCAAGTTAGCAAGCAAGGAGTTTTAACGTCAAAAAAGAAAACTAAAGCAAGTCAAAACAAAAAGTAACGTTGAGCTAGAGGTAATATAGTAGCGCTTTCGCAAGTAAGCAATTGCCCATCGGCTTTAACTTGATAGGTTTCAGGATCTACTTCCATGTGAGGGGTTGCATCGTTTAGCTTCATAGATTGCTTGGTTATTTGCCTAGTCCCAGAAACTGCTACAGTCATTTTTTGCAAGTTTAACTGCTTTGGAATCTCACGATCTAGGGCAGCTTTAGAGAGGAAAGTTAAGCTGGTAGTCGCAATTGCACCACCGAAACTTGCAAACATCGGACGCATATATACGGGCCCAGGGGTGGGAATACTAGCATTAGCATCGCCCATTTGCGCCCAGGCGATCGCACCACCTTTGATAACTATTTCGGGTTTGACTCCAAAAAACGCTGGTTTCCACAGACACAAATCCGCCAATTTTCCGACTTCTACGGAGCCTACATGAGCCGCAATGCCGTGAGTAATAGCAGGATTAATAGTGTATTTAGCAATGTAGCGTTTCGCCCTGTAGTTGTCATTATGGGGGCTATCTGCGGTTAATTGTCCTCGCTGCACCTTCATTTTGTGTGCAGTTTGCCAGGTACGAATAATTACTTCTCCCACTCGTCCCATAGCTTGAGAATCGGAAGAAATCATACTAAAAGCGCCCAAATCGTGCAAAATGTCTTCGGCGGCAATAGTTTCGCGGCGAATACGCGACTCAGCAAAAGCTACATCTTCGGGAATAGCCGGATCGAGGTGGTGGCAAACCATCAGCATATCTAAATGTTCATCTAGAGTGTTAAGAGTGTAAGGGCGGGTAGGATTGGTAGAAGACGGCAAAACGTTACTTTGTCCGCAAACTTTGATAATGTCTGGTGCATGACCGCCCCCAGCGCCTTCGGTGTGATAAGTGTGAATAGTGCGACCCTTAAAAGCTGCGATCGTTGTTTCTACAAAGCCAGCCTCGTTGAGAGTATCGGTGTGAATTGCCACCTGTACGTCGTAG
>CAJQOK010000171.1 GCA_905479905.1 uncultured Aliterella sp. | reverse complement strand
ACTTTTTATCTGCTGTTCGCGCCATCCCATCTTCATCAATTGTCCCGATTACTATTCCCGCGCCATACTTTTTCGCCAATTCCAGCACTTTCAAAAATCGGGGTTCGCCATCTTCGTAGTTAGTAGAATTGAGCAAACACTTACCGCCAGCAACCTTTAAACCCGCCTCCATTTTTTCCCATTCGGTAGAATCTAGCATTAAAGGCAAAGTCGCGCTGGTTACTAAACGGGATGCCAATTCGTGCATATCGCGCACCCCATCGCGTCCCACATAATCGACGTTGACATCCAATATATGCGCCCCTTCCTTAACTTGGGCTTTACCCAAAGCCACAAGTCCATCCCAATCTTCTGCATTTAATAAATCGCGGCATTTTTTAGAACCACTAGCATTAAGCCGTTCGCCGATAATCAAAAATGAGTTATCTTGCTCGTAAGGTTGGGCGCTGTAGATAGAAGCCGCCGCAGGTTCGTATTGAATTTGTCGCTCTTTGGGTTGTAAAGTTGTACCTATTTCAGCTAATTTTTGAATATGATCGGGTCTTGTCCCGCAACAACCGCCAATTACCTGCACTCCTAAGTCTTCTATAAAGTGCATCAACGCCATTTTTAATTCTATTGGCGTTAATTTATAATGAGCGTGACCGCCGATATTTTCTGGCAAACCAGCGTTAGGAATACAAGAAACCACAAAAGGCGAATGCTGAGATAGATATTTGATATGTTCCGCCATGCGATCAGGCCCAGTGGCGCAATTTAGCCCTAATATATCGATAGGGTAAGGCTCCAAAATTGACAATACAGCGCCGATTTCTGTACCTACAAGCATTGTCCCTTGAACTTCCATTGTCACCGAAACCATTAAAGGCCTGCGATCGCCCTTGCGCTGAAAAACCTGTTCAATTCCATTTAGCGCCGCTTTTATTTGCAAGACATCTTGACAAGTCTCGACGATAAATAAATCAACACCGCCGTCATATAGCCCTTCCGCTTGCTCTGCAAAGGCAGATTCTAAAGAGTCATAATCAATATGTCCCAAAGTTGGTAACTTAGTACCAGGCCCAATTGAACCTGCGACAAATCTAGGCTTTTCGGGTGTAGAAAATTCAGAAGTAACGCTTTTAGCGAGTTCTGCGGCGGCTTTATTGAGACTATAAGCCTGGTCGCCTAAGTCGTACTCTGCAAGTACAATTGACGTACCGCCAAAGGTATCTGTTTCAATGACATCTGCGCCAGCAATCAGAAAGTCACGATGCACTGTTTTCACAGCTTCAGGTTTAGTATGTACCAAATATTCATTGCATCCTTCGTACTCCGCACCGCCAAAGTCTTCCGCAGTCAAGTTTTGCATTTGCAAAGATGTACCCATCGCCCCATCAAATACAATAACTGGGCGACTTTTACTATGAAGGCGAGAAAGGAAGAGACTATTCATAATTTGGCGACTATATAAGTATTTGAGCTAGGCTTTAGGTAATTAACTTATTATATTCTGCAAATTTTCTAGTTTTTTTGTTACAAACCAAAAACTAAGTATTAATTTGCACTCTAACTCATTCTGCGCCGGGATTGAGTTGGATCATTTCTTCAGTTGTATAAGTGCCTACGGGACTCCAAATAATATAAGGAAGCAGTAATCCGGCAGCTAAACGAGATATGGGGAAAATTGCGATCGCCAGCACAACACTTAAAACTGCTCCCGACCCACCTAAAATCGTCCCTACTAGCAGGCTGCGAAGCCTCAGAGTTACAGAAGTATAGGACACCGTAACAATTTCTAAAAGTAGATACAAACTCATTAACAGCCAAGTTTTGGTACTACCTGGCTCCTGTTGCCAAACTATATTAGCTGACCAAGCACCGCAGATAAAAACAACCGTCCAAATTACCGGGATCAGTGGCTCAAATGTCAACCATTTGGGACGGCGCAATTGAATAGCCCATTTGAGATCGCGGGGTTTAAATAATACGCCGCCTATAGCTACTAAAAAAGTTACTAAGGCGATCACCATCCAAGACTTAACCATACTAGCTCTGTTGTCTTAACCTTACACATTTATAATGCCAATAGGTCAAAGCAAGATTAATCTTCCTTAAGTTTGAAATAAATTTTTTATATTGAATCTTTGTTAATTTTTTCATGAAAATTTTATTTACAGCATGAGCCAAATACGAACTCCTACTGACAAGGTTAATTTCTTCAGTATATTTTCGGTTTTTAAACCATGAGGTCGGTACTATAGTTAAATTATAGGTCTTATAATTACTTTATAAAAACATGAAGAACACTGCGCTTTCTAAAGAACTTGGAGAAATAAAAAATGCTCTTTTATTTACTTTAGTTATTGTTGGTTTAGTCTTATCCGTTACATGGCTTTAAACTAAAGTTTAAGGAAGTGCGATAGAGCCACCTGCTCTCCGAGCTTCGCATTTCTTATTTTAAAAGTTACAACACTCCTAGTTTTTTCAACGCATTTTCCGCCGCACGCTTCTCCGCTTCTTTCTTACTGTGACCTTTTCCTTTGCCGTATTCTTTACCTTTTACACATACTTTTGCCGTAAATTCTTTATCATGATCTGCGCCTGACTCGCTTACTATTTCATATTCAGGTAATTTAGTAGATTTAGATAAAAACCACTCTTGAAGCATACTTTTATGATTCTTATTTGATTGAAAGTTAACAATATGTTTTGCAGCTTCAAGAAAAATTGGCTTTAAAAAGTCACCCACAGCCTCAAATCCTGAATCAAGATAATAAGCTCCAATTACAGCTTCAAAAGTGCTGCTAAGTAAGTTGAGATTGTTAGAGCCTCCGCCTAATTTTGTGCCTTTACCTAGTAACATTCTTCCGCCTAAATTCAACTTTTTAGCAAACTTAGCTAACTGTTGCTCATCTACTAATGCAGAGCGTAATTTAGTAAGCTTACCTTCGTCCATTTGTGGATAATATTCGCAAAGTAATGAACCAACTAGAAAACCTAATAAAGCATCACCTAAAAATTCTAGGCGCTCGTTATTTTCTGTTTCTTCAGGATGTTCGTTTATATAGGAGCGATGGACGAAGGCGCGATGTAGTAATAAAGGGTTTTTAAATTTTGGCAAATTGAACATTATTCTTTTGATTGCTTATAGCGTAAGCATTAAGTAACCACTCTAATAGTTTTTGATAACCAATTGACTTAACAGAATATATTGGCGGTAGCAGAAGGTTTCCACGAGACTGATTGCAATGGCGACAAGCTAAATACAGATTCTCGAAAGCATTAGAACCACCAAGGCTTTTAGGAATTAAATGTTCCATAGTTATACTTTCACGGTTAAGATTTTCACAGCACCAACAGCATACAGAACCATTTAGTTCGATTCGTTT
>CAJQOK010000170.1 GCA_905479905.1 uncultured Aliterella sp. | reverse complement strand
GTGCAGTAAGTTTTCCTGATTGAGAACCGTTTAAAGCTTTACCTGTAATTACTTTGCCATCAATAGTTAGATTTGAGCCTAAGTCTAGAAATTTGGGATAACTAAAGGTTTGAATTTCTGCTTGATAGCCAGCCTTGCGGTATTCTTGGAGCAAATAGTTACTAGCTTTTTCTGTAGCTGGCGTTCCGGCGACTCTAGGGCCAAAGTTGACTAAAGTTTGGACATCTGCATTACTTGCCTTGGTTTCGACGGTACTTGGGGCTTGCTTGAGGGGTTGAGCATCGATTGATTGACTGCACCCAGCAATGACAAGACTTAAAATACTTCCACCTGCAACCAGCAACTTCTTCTTGAAAAGGTTTTGGTGAGGCGAAGCCACACCCAAAACTTCCCGCTTTTTAGGCAAGTTCTGCCATTGCACTGTAGTTTACTCCTTTTGAATATTCTGTAATTACTATTTTGCTTGACAAATATGACATGGGTATGTCGCTTGTATGTAGCTTTTGACCTGCAATGTTTTTGGTTAAAATTCTCCAACTAAAGCAGCAACACAGCGATCGCAAAGCAAAGGATGTTCCGTAGACGTGCCTACATAGGTAGAATAATTCCAACAGCGATCGCATTTATGCCCATCGGCGGCAACTACGCCAATACTCAAACTATCAGATTTGAAGCTGTACTTGGCTTGCTGCAAAGCTTCAGGCGTTTCTAATAGCTCTACACCAGAAACAATAAACATATAACGCAGTTCATCTACTCTATTAGTTAGAGAATTAGAATCAAGAGCGTGTAACTGTTGGCGCAACTGGGGATCGGCAATATACAGTAATACTTTTGCTTCTAACGCTGAACCGATCTCTTTTTGTACCCGCGCTTGCTCCAAAACCTTGTTAACTTCAGTGCGAATTATTCTTAATTGCTGCCAAAATTCTAATAATTCGCTCTTTAGCCATTTTTCCTCTAATTGCACCCAACCCGCTTCAAATACTGATTTATAGGGTGTGGGATAGGGGAGAAATTGCCAGATATCTTCGGCAGTGTGAGATAGTACAGGTGCGATCGCACGAGTCAAATTTTCTAGGGCAACGTGCAACACCGTTTGACAACTACGACGACGCAAAGTGTTAGCAGCACTAATATACAGCCGATCTTTGCCAATATCTAAGTAGAAGTTAGACAAATCAATTGTGCAAAAATTTTGTACAGTTTGGAAGAAGCGGAAAAATTGAAAGCGATCAAAAGCTTGAGTTACATCGGTAAATACTTCAGTAATCCGGTGCAGCATATAGCGATCAAGTTCGGGCAATTGCTCGTAAGGTACAGCATCCTTGCTGGGATCAAAATCATGCAAATTGCCTAGTAAAAAACGCGCCGTGTTACGAATTTTACTCCTCACATCTCCCATTTGCTTGAGGATGTTTTTACTAATAGATACATCGGTTGAATAATCTACCGACGAAACCCACAAGCGCAGTACATCCGCTCCGTAGGGTGGCTCCTCTTTTTGATTTTTGCCACCTTCAATGACAATATTGGGATCGATCACATTACCCAAAGATTTGCTCATCTTGCTGCCTTTTTCGTCTAAGGTAAAACCGTGAGTCAATACAGTTTTAAAAGGTGCAAT
Source organism: uncultured Aliterella sp. (assembly GCA_905479905.1). Classification (GTDB taxonomy): domain Bacteria; phylum Cyanobacteriota; class Cyanobacteriia; order Cyanobacteriales; family Chroococcidiopsidaceae; genus Aliterella. The sequence continues at coordinate 1,265 of CAJQOK010000170.1, read as the reverse complement.
ACCGTTATTAGCGACGCTAGTTAATAAACTAGATTGAAACCAACCACGATGTTGATCGGAGCCTTCTAAGTAGATATCGGCAGGATAATGTAATTCTGGTCTTTGTCCCGCTACCGCCGCCCAAGACGATCCAGAATCAAACCAAACATCCATCGTATCTGTCCCTTTGCGGTAAGTTTTGCCATTATTGCGGTATTTTTCGGGTAGTAATTCCTCCAAAGGTAGTTCCCACCAAGCATCGGAACCTTTTAGGGCAAATATTTCTTGCACATAGGCGATCGTTTCTTCGTTCATCAACGGTTCGTTTGTTTCTTCGTCATAAAATACAGGGATAGGTACGCCCCAACTGCGTTGACGAGAAATACACCAATCTGCGCGATCGCTTACCATTGGCGTAATGCGATTTTCTCCTTGGGGTGGAATCCATTGCACAGATGCGATCGCATTTATTGCTTCTTGTCTAAACCCAGCTACTGACGCAAACCATTGTTCTGTTGCTCTAAAAATAGTCGGCTTTTTTGTCCGCCAGTCGTAAGGATACTTGTGGGCGTAAGGTTCCATCTTTAGCAAAGCACCAGCATCAGTTAAAGCTTCAATGACGGCGGTATTTCCTTCACCCAATACATTCAAACCGACAAATTTTCCGGCTTCTTCTGTAAAATTGCCGTTTTCATCTACTGGCGCAAGGATAGGCAAGCCGTAGCGCTGACCAACGATATAATCTTCTTGTCCGTGACCTGGCGCAGTATGCACTAATCCTGTACCCGATTCTGTCGTCACGTATTCGCCACCGATTAAAATCGGACTTTCGCGGTCAAATAAAGGATGTCGATAAGTAGAATGTTCTAAATCCTTACCTTTAACCGTTGCTTTTACCGTTAGCTGCGTTTCTAATTTAGCAGACAAAGTAGCAACCAATTCAGCAGCTACGATTAGATATTTGGATGTCGAACCAATTTCAACTACTACATAATCAAGCCGAGGGTTAACGCTAACAGCTAAGTTTGCGGGAATTGTCCAAGGGGTAGTTGTCCAGATAGCAACAGCTAAATTAGGTAAATAAGGTGCTAACGCAGACTTCGCCGACTCCGATAAGTTAGTCATCGCAAAAGCTGCATAGATACTTAAGGAAGTGTGACCTTCAGGATACTCTAACTCGGCTTCAGCGAGGGCAGTTTTAGAGCTAGGACTCCAATGGACAGGTTTAAAACCGCGATAAATATAGCCTTTTAGAACCATCTGCCCAAAAACACCAATCTGCGCGG
>CAJQOK010000169.1 GCA_905479905.1 uncultured Aliterella sp. | reverse complement strand
CCGCCAACTAATTTATGACAGCTTACATCAGCATCTAACTGTAACTGTTTGAGGATTTTACTCGTTCGCTCGAATGTTTGATGAGTTAGCGTTCGCATTGGCAGAGAGATAATTAGCCGAGATGGGGTAGTTGTTCGCTCTTGACAGATTCCCCACAGCCAATCCAATGTAAAACATTCAGTTTTACCTAGCCCGGTCGGTGCAATTAAGGTATGGATTCCATAGTTGCGATCACGCAAGTGAAAGTTGATTTGATAGGGATAAGGTTCAAAGCCAGTTGCCGACCTAAAAAATTGCTCGTAGGTTAAAGATGGGGGTAATAGCCCTGCTGTACTATCAGATTGAGTAAGAGAAAAAGTCATAGTATAAAAGATTACTTTTCTTTAAGTATTTCCCGATCTTAACAAGTAGTGGGTTATTACTAAAAGAAATAGACAAAATACAACCTATGGGGCTTTCTCTCCCTAAGTCTTCAACAGCAACAACAACCAACTACACTTATCGACTTGCAGGAATCGGCGCTAGAACGCTGGGTAACTATCTCGCTGGATTAGGTTTAATGAGGCTAATTGAACGTCACATCGACCTAACAGCAAAGTTTTACTGGCAGGGATTAGATTTTTATATCGATACCAACGTGCCAGAATCTGAATTAGTCGGTCGGATTTTAGCTGATTATAAAGCGATAATAGCCTTCAATCCCTGGAATAAGTCATCTGGGATTGAGGTTAACAAAAAAACTGGCGAACTGAGTTATGTGGGGGCAATCGCGAAAATTGCTACCTCTCAATCTTGGCGCACGCAAGAAATTAGAGAGCTATTACCAGAATTTTGGCAGTTAATCGATGAATTTAAGGTGAGTAAACCTGATTTTTCTTATCCTGAAAAATCAGAAAAATTAGTATTCGTAGAACAGTGCTTCAGTCGCATTTCTAATCCAGAGTGGCGAGAATGGGCTAATGCAACAATTATTTTAATGGAGGAGATCGACCAACAGGGTAAGGTTTTAACCAAAGCTAAATATCCAGCCCTGTTAGGCAGTGGCGGTAATGTTGGTGCTGTGGATATTGCGGAGAATTATTACAGTGCAGTCTGTCTGCTGTTCGATCCCCAAACAGGAGAGCCAACAATAAAAGCAGCAGCTTGTCTTGGACAGGCAATCTTTGATACAGATACGCTGGAAGTAACAGAAAGTAAGGAAGTAAAAGCTCTGCACTTATTTCCCAATCAAGATTACAAATTGGATTTTGCCCTATCAAAAAATAATGACTATGCACCATCTGGCGGAAGTTCTGCTAGTACAGTTAATCCAGCATTAGTTCTACTTGCTTCTGAGGGATTAAGCACTTTTAGTCAGAATATTTCTACTATTAACGCTGGGGCGGATAGCGCTACTGGTCAAGCAATCGGGCGGACTTTAGCAAAATACTCGCTGGCTGTTGCCACAAATGGAGCATCTACGGATTTAGTTTCCCTTGATGAGCGCAAAAGCTTTTTGGAAGAGTATTTTTTGCCCTTATGGTCCCAACCACTTAAATATTCCCGGCTAAAAGCACGGCTGTTTGAATCTCCATTAGCTAGTGAAGCACAGTTCTATTTACCCAGACAGATCAAGGATGGAACTGATTTTATTCAAGCAGTACAGTCTTGGGCGATCAAGAATAATATTACTGGTAAATTTGCCAGATATGCGATGTTACCACGCAAAGGGCAGTCTAATTTTGCGGTGATGCTAGAGGTAGTAACTGTAGGCAAAGATGCCCAAAGATTAGACCTTGCTGCCGACCTCGATGAATATCGCCGGAACCTGCGATTCTATGCAAAATCTGATGATTGTCCGACGCTTGTACAGGGAGCCGTTTATCACTTTGACCGAGTTTTTAATCAATTTATTCAAGGCAAGGCTTCACACACTGAGCTATTTATGGCATTGAGTAAGTTAACTTCAATTCGGCAGCCTAAATCTTTACGGTTTGATTGGATCGAACCTCTGCTGATTGAATCAAATTGTCCAGAGTTTAGATTGGCACTATCGATTGCTAGTTGTGGAATTAAATCGTACTTGAAAGATGAATTAGATACCTTTGCCGTCGGCAACCCGATTGCATCTTTGGTACGGTTACAACGAAGATGGGATGTTGAGGCAGCAAAAAGTCATAGATTCTATAATACCTCTCAACGAATATTTGCCCCGTTTGCCGATATTAACGCGTTTATTAGTAAGTCTAATTTCAACGATCGCCTGTTTGAATGCTGGCTATGGTCACTGAGTTTCATTGACTATGAAATCGAGAGCGAAAGCGTACCTGAATTTAAGGATTCGCACCTAGCAATTTTGAAATTGCCAGCAGCTTACAGAATTGGTGCAATTCACATTAAAGAGTTTAATCGCAAGAATTCTCCTGTGGAAGCAATTGCCTATAGCGGAGATATCAGAGCGACGCTCTCTAATTTGAGAGGAGCAAAAATCCATCTACGAGGAGGACAATCTCGACAGCAACCGAGCGCTGATATTAGAGTGGCTGCGGCTTTGGCTTTTCCGATCGCTGCTCGACAGCAAAAGTCGATTTTAAAACGATTCTTTACTCAGGAGCTTGACAATCCTGTTGAGCCACTCCTTACCACAGCTGTTGAGCATACAGCTTAACGCTCAAATAATAA
>CAJQOK010000168.1 GCA_905479905.1 uncultured Aliterella sp. | reverse complement strand
CGGATTTTGATGGCTTGGGTTTGAGGAATTTCTATCTGAACAATTTTATCAGCGACATCTAACGTTTGAGTGCGTTGTTCTAAGTCGGCTTTTACCTTCTTTTCACAGCCAGAAGCAACTTGTACGGCGTACCAACGCGCCGATGACGGCGTTGAAGCTGAGTTTTCGTCGTTTCTGTTTTCTTGGCTCTCTAAATCAGATTCATCTGTTGCATAATTCATTAGAATACCTTTGCTGCTGCCCAAGAAAATAAGCCATCTACAAGATAAATTATTCCTGCCGATAAAATTACCATTAATAAAACGGCGACCGATTCGCTAACTAATTGTTGACGACTGGGCCATACGACTTTATCTAATTCTTCTTTCGTGCCTTGAAAAAATTTTGTTAGGCTAAATCCGCTATTTGGTTGAATCTCAGCTTCGTTTTTTTTATTCACGGGTAGCTTTTTGCTCCTGGAAACTTTACATCTATAGCAGTTAATTATATTATTTACTGTCTCTTGGCTGCAAAATAACCTTAAAACGATTTTCTTACACACAATAATTCTGCCCGACTGCTATTGTTTGGCGATTTCTCGGCGACAATGCTTTCGGACAGAAGTTGTTTCAGCGCGCCCTGGAAGACTTGAACTCCCGACATCAGGTTTTGGAGACCTGCGTTCTACCAACTGAACTAAGAGCGCACAATGTGTTAGAAGGTTACAGCTTTTTATAACTGCAATCATCCAGAATCAATATTATATCACATTGTTGTCAGTAGACGTTGATGGCAACGTCTTTAACTAATAACATTTTTACAAAGAGCGATCAAACCTTTGTTTGATTCGGGTTGCCTTACCTACGCGATCGCGGAGATAGTAGAGTTTAGCACGACGAACTTTACCCCGGCGTAAGATTTTAATGCTTTCAATGCGGGGTGAATGTAGTAAAAATACTCTTTCTACACCAATGCTTTGAAATATTTTCCTTACAGTAATGGTTTCATTAATGCCACCATTACGCATAGCAATTACTACACCTTCGTAAGGCTGAGTACGTTCTTTGCCGCCTTCTTGAATTACTACACCTACCCGTACAGTATCGCCGACATAGATATCGGGTAAGTTCGACTTTAATTGCTCCGCTTCAATAGAGCGGATGATTTCTTGAGCGTTCATGGTCAAATTAAAAAACTCACAAATATCAATTGTACGTCTATAAAGACAATTGAGTATAAAAAACCAACACAAAAAGATGCGAAGCCCGTTACTGGGCGCGCTTGCGCTACCGCACTTTTCCTTGTATCTACAAGCTTACTTCGTCAACTAGATGATTTTATCAAAATAGTTGGTATATTAAGATTATTAACGAAGTATTGCAAAAAGTTGCAGTCTTTAGGTTGCGGAAGGATTAGGAATTGTGACACTACAACTCGCTCAAAGCAAAGAAGCATCAGTATTAATTGCCGAATTTTTCCAAGCATCCGCAGGAAATTGGCGCTCGGAGCGGCGTTACTACACTTTGCCTGATGGCGAAACAAAAGAGATGGTAAGTCTAATTACTATCGAGTTTTTAGCTCAGGGATGCGAAAAATTGCAAAAGTTAGCACAGTTGCACCAATTGAGTGACTTAGATTTGACTTGTGGAGCGAAAGTTAGCTGGAATAGTACCGATTCTGTATCGGGGAAAAAGCAATCTAAAGGTTCTACGCTATTTGGAGTGTTGGGAACAATATTGTACCGCGATCGCGGTTTTGCGACACCTAAGCCTGTAAAAGCTGACTATTACTTTATTAACGACCAAACTATGTGTTTGCGAACTGAATATAACGGTTCGGTATTTGAGGAAGAATTAAAGCTTGTGGGTAGCAATTATCGAACGAGACAAACAATTATTTCTCGCGCTGGCGAACAACAAATGATCGGTCAGTATTTAGAAAAACGTATTGAATAAAAATATAGAGACGTTGCATTGCAACGTCTCTATATTAGTTAGAAGCACCAAAAATTTGTTAGTAATGGCTGCCAGATTTGCGATGATGGACAGCAGTAAGAGCATCAGACTGTAACAACTTACCAGAAGTTGCGATCGCGTAAACTATCCAATGATCCCCCGCTTCCATGCGGTTGCTAACGGAACATTCAATATAAGCTAAAGCATCGCTGAGTACAGGAGAACCATTATCCGCTTTTTCGGTAGCAATCCCTGTAAATCTGTCTTCCCCCGGCGTAAAAGGTTTAAGAAAATGCTTCATTAAACCTAAATGTTTACCTTCTGGAAGGATATTAATTACAAAATTTCTCCCTGGATACATCAATGATTCTACGGCTCGTTCTTTGGCTACTGCTACTGTTAAACCTGGAGGGTTAAAAGTCGCTTGAGAAACCCAGGAAGCCAACATTGCACTAGCTACATCGTCTTGGTGAGATGTAACGACACACAAAGAACCGACTAAATGACCTACCGCTTGTTCGACATTAGTAGCTGGAACCCTGGGAGAACGGACTTTTTTAGCTTTTTTCAAGGATTGAGCAAAGTCTGTACCTGCCTCTTCGCAGAGTTTTAACGTGACATCAGTAGGTTTAAATTTGACACGCAGAGTTTCAAACCCAAAACGATAACCAGCGTCGCGCAGTTTGTTTTCTAGCAAGTCAATCGCTTCGCCACTCCAGCCAAAAGAACCAAATACTCCTGCAAGTTGGCTGTTAGTAGCGGTAGACAGGATAATTCCTAACGCCGTTTGAATAGGAGTTGGTGCATGACCCCCAAGGGTAGGGGAACCAATGATAAACCCGGCAGATTTTTCAATGGCGGCTTGAATTTCGGCGGG
>CAJQOK010000167.1 GCA_905479905.1 uncultured Aliterella sp. | reverse complement strand
ACCGGGGGAACGCGGACGGGAATAGAACGAGCTAAAACTAGCCAACGACCATCGGCGCAACGATAGCCAATATCTACCACATAATCGCGATCGCTTACTGGAATTGGCAAGTACCATTCTCTTGCTAGTTCGTCGCTGGGGTATTCTTGAATACTGTGGGGGCTTTGGGATTCTAAGCTGATGTCAGTAACATCATAAATTCGTAGTGCTAATTGCTGTCCACCTTGGCGGCGCATTTCTTCTTTGCGATCATTAGGAATATCCCAGTAAGTATAAGCCCATTGCGGATCGCGGGGCATAAGTACAATTCGGCTTTCACCGTAACCCGCAGGTAGGTCAGCAAGTCCTTCGTCTACATCGGAAATAGCACCACCGAGCCGATCTTCTGTACCTAATACAAATTTTGCTGCTTCCACGGCTTTTTGTGCCTCCAGGGGTTGAGATGAGATTACATTTGGGCGCTGGACTTGTTCTATGGCTGCCAGCAGTTGCGATTTACGCATTCGGCTATAACGAGAAATGCTACATTCGCTTGCGACTTTGCGTAGTTGGCGCAATGTCATCTCCTCTAAAGGGGGGCGTTCTTTTGCCATGACTTGTTCTCCGGTAGTTTGAGCGGTAAATCATTCTTTTAGGGATGGAACTCTTTTGATTGCGTAGCCTTGGGTTAGAAACTAGGTTACGCCCATTTATTAAAGGGTTACAGTGCTATTTGCTGTTTGGGTATAGTCAAGTTTTAGTTACCTAACTTCCCAGCAATTTTATCAAGAGGTGCTTTTAGAGCTTGGGGATCGCTCTGTTATTTAATATTTAGCAGTAAACCATCGCTGGGATCAACACTTTTCGCAGTTTCTTTAGGCATATATACGTATCGATCAGGCTTTTGGGGATCATAATGTCATCAACCTATGACATTATGCACTTAGTATTTAGTTTGTTATCAAAGTTTGACAAATGCGCGAATCAACAAAAAGGTCAAAGATAGTGATTATCTCTTTGACCTTTTTTATTCAAGGTGCGAAATTATATATTATTGCTCAACTTGCTTGACTGACAACCGATGCAGGGGCAAGCACAACACGCAAGCAAAGGTTAAAAAGTAAGATAAAGCCGCCGTAATGTTTACACTCATTAGGACAATTTCACCTTCTGGTAAACCAATTTTTTGCAGTCCAATGCAGACGCAGTAAAGCATCCAGTAACTAAAAGTCATTCTAAACAAAATTTGTTCGCTTTCTTCTAGCTCGTTCAATTTGTCAGACTTAGTATCTATAAGTAGTAAAAGACCAATAATACAAGCACCGAAAGAAAAAATCATTAGCAGATTGTGCCAACCCAAGTTTAGGATTTGCATATAGCTTGTCATCCCAAGATTTTTAATTTTCCATCAGTCTAGAGGAATAGTGTATAGGGATACAAAGATAGTTACAAACTGCAATATTTTTTACAAAAACTTGCGAAGCCCGTAACCGGGCGCGCGATTAGGCTATCGCACTCCTAAACAAATTTATCTAAAATACTATGACTCAAAACCCTACAGCCAAAGAACAGAAACAGAAAGTAGCAGCAGGATTTAATTTAGCATCGGCAGGCTACGATCGCCAAGCAGTGAGATTTTTAGCAATGACTGCAAGGAGATTGGTAGAAATAGCTGTTATTAGGAGCAATGAAACTATATTAGATGTAGCGACGGGGACGGGTCATAGTGCGATCGCTCTTTCAACTTTTGTAGGTATAAATGGTCGAGTAATTGGTATCGATTTATCGCCTGATATGTTAGAGGTAGCAAGGCAAAGTATTACCAAAGCTAGTTTAGATAACATCCATTTGCAACTGGGAGATGCGGAAAATCTCAGCTTTGAGGATGAGAGTTTTGATAAAGTGATTTGCGCTTCAGGAATCTTTTTTTTACCCAATATGCTGGCGGGGTTGAAAGAATGGCTGCGAGTCACTAAACCCGGCGGTGTAGTAGCATTTTCTAGTTTTGGCGAAACTGCTTTTAATCCGATGCGCGAAATGTATGCAAATCGGATTCAAAATAATTACGGCGTTATATTGCCACCATCTAGAGGGTTTCAAAGGTTAAATACTCCTCAAAAATGCCGAGATTTGATGCAACAAGCAGGTTTTCGCCCTGAAGCTGTTGAAATTTACACCGAGCAATTAGGTTACTATCTTCAAAATGTAGACGAATGGTGGGATATTGTATGGCATACAGGTTTTCGTCATTCCGTTTCGCAAATTGTCCCCGAAAGATTAGAACAGTTTAAAACTCAGCATTTAGCAGAAGTTAGGGAATTGGCGATAGATAAAGGAATTTGGTTAGATGTACCAGCAATTTTTGTTGTAGGTAAGAAAGTTAACCAATAATGATAGAGACGTTGCATTGCAACATCTCTACACCAGAATTTACCCTAATTAATTAAAAAGCAGGTAGACCGAAAACTTGCGTACCTACAGATAAGACACTTTTGCAGGGGGTTTGGGGGAGGCAACTCGTCCCCCAATGGGGGGTTTGGGGGGCAGACCCCCCATATCTTGGTTTTTCCTAAAGAAAGTAAGGTATCAACTGTGTGAGTCTAGTCTATATAACGCCGTTTAGAAGCCGATCGCGGTTTCTTCTTTTTAGAAGACCGAGGTTCGCTATTTTCCTCACCCCCAAGCCGTCGGCTAACATCTATAAACATATCTCTTTGCAAAAATGGATAATCGCTTACCCACAGC
>CAJQOK010000166.1 GCA_905479905.1 uncultured Aliterella sp. | reverse complement strand
TAGTCCCTTCAAATCTGCCAAAGTCATTTCTAACTGAGACATTTTTTCGGAGATATCTTTACAGACGCTTAAAACCTCCTTACCTGCATCTGTAAGGTAAATGCGCTTGCCTATTTGCTCAAACAACGGTATTCCTACCGCTTTTGTTAATTGCTTGATTTGCTGCGAAACGGTAGGTTGACTCAAAAACATTTCCTCTGCTGCTTTTGTAAAACTACCGGATCTGGCGACTTCTTCAAATACCTTTAACTGATGCAACGTTGCGTGTTTTAACATCCATTTTCCTACCAATCTTAACTATTGACGAATTCTATCATCAAATCTAAATATAAACTTTTATCTATTGATTTCTAAGCGATACATCTCCATTTTTACTGCTTTAACTTACTTTGTATCTATATGTTAAGACTGATATAACCACTATTTAGTCGATAAAGACAACTCATTTTATATAGAGGTTATCTATGGCAATTATAAAAAAAACTGTTAAAGTCTATGTACATTTCGGGATATTGTCTATTTAATCGCCAAAGCAAGAGCCTAACAATTGCTAAGATAAAGAGTTATGACTCGCTGCCGAAATACCAGTAGGGGCGATCGCATATACAGGAGGAGATTTTATGAATGAATTAATAAGTCAATTTTCTCGGCGCAAATTTCTTTTAACTGCTGGAGCCTCGGCGGTAGGCGCTGTAGTTCTTAACGGCTGCTTGGGAAATCCCCCCGATTCATCTGGCAATACTCAAGCGCAACCTGTTGCGGCGGTTAATATTAGCCCCGAACAAGCACCAGAGACTCCCAATGTAAAGTTAGGCTATATACCGATTGTGGAAGCGGCTCCCTTGATTATTGCCCAGGAAAAAGGCTTTTTTGCTAAGTACGGCATGAGCGGAGTTGAGCTTTCTAAACAAGCTTCTTGGGGTTCAGCGCGGGACAACTTAGAAATTGGCTCCCAGGGTGGAGGTATTGACGGTGGTCAATGGCAGATGCCAATGCCTCACTTGATAACTGAAGGTGTTATTACTAAGGGTAATGTAAAAATTCCCATGTATGTATTGGCACAGCTAATTACTCATGGGAATGGAATTGCGATTTCTAATAAGTGGAAAGGTCAGGGTATTGACCTCAAGTTGACACAAGGACAAGCAGTTGTTAGTCAACTCAAATCAAAAGGTAATATTTTTAAAGCCGCATATACTTTTCCCAACGTTAATCAGGATTTTTGGATTCGCTACTGGTTAGCTGCTGGCGGTATAAATCCAGACCAAGATATTGATTTAATCTCAGTACCATCAGCTCAAACTGTCGCCAACATGAAAACCGAGACAATGGATGCTTTTAGTACAGGAGATCCTTGGCCCTACCGCATTGTCAAAGACAAGATAGGCTATATGGCAGTATTGACGGCAGAGATTTGGAAGAATCATCCCGAAGAATACTTTGCCATGAAAGCTGACTGGGTTGATAAAAATCCCAAGGCGACCAAAGCACTTTTGAAAGGCATCATGGAAGCACAGCAATGGTTAGATAATTTTGCTAACCGCGCAGAAGCCGCGACTATCCTTAGCGGGCGCAATTATTTCAATCTGCCAACGGAGATTTTGATAAATCCATTCCAGGGCAAGTATGACATGGGCGATGGTCGGGTAATTGATGACAAATCAATGGCTGCGTATTACTGGAAAGATGAAAGAGGTAGCGTTTCTTATCCTTATAAGAGTCACGATCTTTGGTTTTTGACGGAAAGCGTGCGCTGGGGCTTTTTGCCTCCAGATACTTTGACAAATGCTAAGGCGTTAATTGATAGAGTCAACCGCGAAGATATTTGGAAACAAGCGGCGACGGAAGCAGGAATCGCGGCGGCGGACATTCCCACAAGTACATCGCGTGGTGTTGAAACGTTTTTTGATGGTGTCAAGTTCGACCCAGAAAATCCAACAGCATATTTGCAGAGTTTGAAAATTAAAAAAGTAAACGTTTAAAAACCTAGTGTGCTGTCTGTTGAGACTTTAGAGTAAAAATTCTTGATTTTAACCAAACTACCGTCCTAAAAACCTCCAGACGCGAACTTCTAACTGACAGCACACCTTTGCTCCCTGCCGAGCGCACTATTTTTTCATTTAACTAGAGGAAAATACAGCCAATGACCACACTTCAAAGCCGACGACCTGCCAGAAATACCAAAGGTTGGGGTTCCAGCCTGAGCAAGCAAGTTCCCGATCTGATACCGCCGATTATTGCGATCGCAATTTTTCTCGTCCTATGGCAATTGTTTTCTTTGACTCCAGGGGCAACTTTACCAGGGCCGATACGGGTTGTTCAAGATACTTGGCTACTAATTTTGTATCCTTTTTATGATCGCGGTGGTACAGATAAAGGCTTATTTTGGCAGATTCTCGCTAGTTTGCAAAGAGTAGCGATGAGTTACACCTTAGCGGCAATTGTGGGCATTGGCTTGGGTATATTAGTCGGCACAAATAAAATGATGTCCAAGGCTTTAGATCCAATCTTCCAACTATTGCGAACTGTACCACCTTTAGCATGGGTTCCGATTGCTTTAGCCGCCTTGCGCCAAAACGAACCCGCCGCTTTATTCGTAATTTTTATTACCGCAATTTGGCCGATCTTAATTAATACAGCAGTGGGAGTAAGGCAAATTCCCTCTGATTATAACAACGTTGCTAAAGTTCTCCAGCTTAATCGCAAAGATTATTTCTTTAATATTTTAATTCCGGCGGCGCTACCCTACATTTTTACAGGCTTGAGAATTGCGATTGGATTAGCTTGGTTGGCAATTATCGCCGCAGAGATTGTCATGTCCGGGATTGTGGGCATTGGCTTTTTTATCTGGGAAGCTTACCAAAATAACAACGTCAGTGAAGTAATATTAGCCTTAATCTACATTGGCCTTGTTGGTTTGTTGCTAGACAAAGCTATGGGTTGGATCGAAAACCGGATTTTGCCCGCCGAACCAAAGTAGATACAAAAGAAATTGTCCCCTAACTCCTTAATAACCTATGTCTGTTTTTGTTGCTGTCGATCAAATTGATAAAGTTTTTCCATTAACTGGCGGTGGTAGCTACATTGCCCTCAAAGGAATCAATCTCCAAATTAAAAAAGGTGAATTTGTCTCGCTTATCGGTCACTCTGGTTGTGGTAAATCCACTCTGTTGAATATGGTAGCAGGTCTGGATTTGCCTAGTGAAGGCGTAGTAACCCTAGAAGGACAAAGAATTACAAAACCTGGCCCCGACCGGATGGTAGTATTCCAGAATTATTCCTTGTTACCTTGGCGGACTGTCCGAGAAAATATTGCCTTAGCGGTAGACTCTGTAATGAGCGATTTGACAGCAAGCGAGCGCAAAAGCATCATCGAGCAGCATATAGATATGGTAGGTTTGCGTCAAGCCGCCGACAAGCAACCAGGACAGTTGTCGGGGGGAATGAAACAACGAGTTGCGATCGCGCGCGCCTTGGCTATTCGCCCTAAACTCCTGCTTCTAGACGAACCATTTGGGGCTTTGGATGCCTTAACGCGGGGTAACTTGCAAGAGCAATTGATGAAAATTTGCGAAGAAAACCAAGTTACCGCCATTATGGTTACTCACGATGTTGATGAAGCGGTGCTGTTGTCTGATCGGATTGTGATGCTGACAAATGGGCCCGAATCAAAAATAGGTCAGATTTTAGAAGTAGATATTCCCCGACCCCGCAAGCGCATGGTAGTAGTAGAACATCCCAGCTACTATAGCTTGCGTAGTGAGATAATTTACTTTCTCAATCAGCAAAAGCGGATTAAAAAAATTCGGGCAAGAAAGACTGCTGCGATCGCCCGTCATGGTCTAGAAAAAGTTAATTTAGAACTTGGTTTTTTGCCTTTAACCGCCTGTGCGCCCCTTGCTATAGCCAAAGAAAAAGGCTTTTTTGCCAAACATGGCTTAGATGAAGTAACTTTAGTCCGCGAATCGAACTGGCGAGGAATTACCGACGGCATAGTTGGCGGTTATTTAGATGCAGCGCAAATGCCTTCCGGGATGCCCATGTGGTTAACTTTGGGCGGTCATGAAAACAAACCCGTCCCCATCGTTACGTCCTTAACTATGACCCGTAACGGCAACGCTATCACCCTAGCAAAGCGCTTTTACGACCAAGGGGTTTACAGCTTGTCAGACTTTAAGGAAATGCTGCGTAAAACTCCCCAAGGTCAACATCGTATGGGTATGGTGCATCCTTCTTCAATGCACAATCTCCTCTTGCGTTACTGGCTGGCGGCTGGAGGTATCGATCCAGACCGAGATGTCAAGCTATCAACCATTCCTCCGGCGCAGATGGTAGCCGACTTGCAAAATGGAAGTATCGACGGTTATTGTGTTGGGGAACCTTGGAACCTCCGCGCCGCCGATGAAAACATTGGCTTTACGATCGCCACAGATTTAGAAATTTGGCTAGGACATCCCGGAAAAGTTCTCGGTGTGCGCGAAGATTGGGCTGCGGCTTATCCTAATACCCATATTGCCTTAGTCAAAGCGCTTTTAGAAGCCTGTCATTACTGTTCTCAGCCAGAACATAGTCAAGAAATCCGTGAGATATTAGCCGGAAGAGAGTATGTAAGTACGGATATAGCTTATATCCAAATGGGAGAGACAAATACATCTACTACTTGTAGTTTAGATCATCCGATGCGAGATTATGCCCACCATCAGTTTTATGGAGACTCAGGGGTCAATCGTCCCAGTCGTACAGAACAACTATGGATTATGACCCAATTAGCGCGTTGGGGTGATACTCCTTTCCCTAGAAACTGGGTAGAAATTCTTGAGCGCATTTGTAAAGTAGGTGTATTTAG
>CAJQOK010000165.1 GCA_905479905.1 uncultured Aliterella sp. | reverse complement strand
GGCAGATAAGGAGTCACGCCTGAACCTGGCGGGTAGGGCTTTCACCTACATCTCTCTGAGAGTTCAGCTAGACTTGGGAGTCTTGGCTGGGTTAGTTATGTACGGACTGAATACCGTGATTCACTAACCAACGAATCGCACACGCCTAATCAGTGTGGTTTAGTGTCATAATCCCTGTAATCGAAATATTTATCTAAAGTTGGTTGAGGCGTTTTTGTGCCGAATCGGAATTATTGGCTATCGTTACTGGTTATTATTGGCTCAGGGGGATTAAGTTTACCCGCACTAGGTCAAGCACTTGTTCCCTATACGGTGCAAATCAATAGTGCAGAACTAGAAAAGCAAGGATTAAGTTTGGCTCAAGAAGCCGCGCAGTTGGCACAGTTTCAACAATACGAACTAGCTTTACCACGAGCTAGGTTAGCAACGCAATTAGCCCCCAAAAGCTACCAATCGTGGCTGTTGTTGGGTGGCTTATATTTGCAAACAAATAAGTTTACTGAAGCTGTCGCGCCTTTGCAACAAGCAAAAACTTTAGATCCCAAAAATCCAGCAATTTTGTTTGCTTTGGGTTCGGCAAATTTTGGTCAAGAAAAGTACCAAGCGGCGGTAGAGAATATCCTTGCAGGTTTAGCTATTAAACCCAACGATCCCGAAGCTTTGTTTGATCTGGGCAATTCTTACTACAAGCTCAATCGTTTACCTGAAGCAATTTCTCAATACAATAAAGCAGTGGCGGGAAACCAAAAGTTTTGGCCGGCAATTAATAATATCGGTTTAATTAAGTACGAGCAAGGAGATGTCAAAGGCGCGATCGCATCTTGGCAAAATGCCCTAAAAATTGATAAGCAAGCCGCCGAGCCTCAACTAGCTATAGCGGCGGCTCTCTACGCTCAAGGGCAACAGCAGCAAGGCATAGCGGCGGGAGAAGCGGCTTTAAAAATAGATAGTCGTTATGGCGACTTGGAGTTTCTCAAACTAAATTTGTGGGGAACTCGCTTACTCAACGACACCAAAAAACTGTTCGCTTCTCCCCGTATTCGTTCTACTTTACAAGCAAGTCCCACACCGCCACAACCAGCAAGTCCAGCGCCTACAAGACAATAATTGATCGATTGTCGCCGATTAAAAAAGGAGAGACGTTGCAGCGCAACGTCTCTACCTTAGCGGACAAACTTCAAGCTTTCGGCATTTTTAGCAAACAAATCGGTAAAAATACTCATTACTGTACGCGATCGCACTTTGATATTTGTATTTATCCCCATCCCTGATTGCAATACTATTTCTCGCCCATTAACTAATAGCGATTGTTTGTCTAGCTTTACTTTTGCCGGAAAGCGATAAAAAGGATAAACCTGATCTGGTGGTAAAGCATCCGAGCCAATCCAAACTAGCTTACCTTTTACATCCCCAAATTCGCTAAAAGGAAAAGACTCGATGCGAACATCTACATCCATTCCGGCGCGCACAAACCCAATATCGCGGTTGGTAATAAATACTTTTGCTGTTAAAGCATCTCCCGGTACTATCTTAAGAATGGGTTGACTTGTACTAGCAACAAAGCCCGAATTATGCACTTGCATATCAAATACTACGCCACTTTCGGGGGCAGTAATATCTTGATACTGTAAATTTAAACTCGCGCTACTCAACTGGCTGTCTATTTCGGCGATGCGCTTATTATTTTCTACCAGCACTTTTGTTAGCTGGCTGTCTATTTGGGCTATATTTTTGTGATTAGCCGCCAGACGCTCTAACAAATCTTTGCGCTCAAAAGCTAGAATACTTTGAGCTTTCGACTGAGCTTCATTGATGGCTAGTTTGAGTCTGATTTGCTCTTGAATACTTTTTTCTACTTCTGCTTGATCAGTTTGGACTTGCTGTTGCTGTTTGAGAAACTGAATTTTTGAAATTGCGCCATCTTTTGCTAAAGGAGCAATATTATCCAAAATCCCTCTATCTACATTTAGATTACTTTTGAGATTGGCTAGTTGAATACTGGTTTGGCTCAACTGCGCCCTCAATTGAGCTACAACTAATTGGGCGGAAACTTCTCTTGAGCGTAACTCGGCTTGACTTGATTGCAAACGCTCTAATTGTTCCCTATTTAAGCTATCTGCTACTCCCTTATCGCCTAACAACCCGCGATAAAGTCGATTTTCAGCCACTAATTCTGCTCTACTTTTAGTTAAAGCGACAATTTCAGTTTTGGTTTCTGCTGGATACAACAGCGACTCATCGCCAGGATTATTTATTTGCGAAGTATAAAATTGATTTTCTTGCAGCAAAGAGTCACGAACTAACTTTAGCGCTGCGCTTTGGGATTGTGCAGCCGTCGAATCGAAACTTAAGAGGCGATCGCCTTTTTTTACTCTTTGCCCGTCAGTGACGTATACAGCCTTGACTACACCATTTATAGGGGATTGTACCTCTTTAACAGTTCCCGTCGGTTCTAGCTTGCCTGTAGCGGGGATGGCTTGCTCAATTTTGGCATAACACGCCCAAATAACCGCCCCAGTAGTTACGGTTAGTAAAGCAAATAAAATCAACCGCGACAAAATTGGCGTTTGTTGTAATATTACTGGGCGATCAAAAGGCTGATATTTGGTAGTATTTTCAAGCGGCGGTGTAGATGCTTTTTGCTTAGTTGTGACTAATTTAATAAGTGGCAATTTCTCTATTTCTGTGATTTGAGACGAGCGATTAAATCCGTTGCCGTTATTTGTAGTCATTTTTATTAACCTTTATTGAAAAAACTGTTGATTTTATTCTATTTGAACAATTAATTGTTACTTGCTTCTTGCTGTTGATACAAGCAGTAATAACGCCCCTTCATTTCCATCAATTGCTCGTGGGTTCCTTGTTCTGCTATCGTCCCTGCATCCATCATGACAATTACGTCTGCATTGCGAATTGTTGCCAAGCGATGAGTAATAAAAAATACCGTTTTGTCTCTAAAAGCTGTAGCTAAATTCAAACAAACTGATCGCTCGGTATTGTAATCTAAAGCACTGGTAGCTTCGTCTAATACCAAGAGTTTCGGGTTTTGTAATACCGTTCGGGCGATCGCAATTCGCTGTCTTTGTCCCCCCGATAAAGCCGCACCTCGTTCGCCTACTCTACTGTTATAACCTTGAGGTAAAGACATAATAAAATCGTGAGCAAAAGCTACTTTCGCCGCCTCTATAATATCTTCAGAAGTTGCATCAGGATTAGTTAAAGCAATGTTTTCTTGTACTGTACCATCAAATAGTAAAGTATCTTGCAACACTACGCCGATTTGACTGCGTAAAGAATAAATTTCTACTTTGCTAATATCATAGTCATCTATCAAAATTCTGCCGCTATTTAGCTCGTACAAACGCGGTAAAATCTTGGCTAAGGTACTTTTTCCTGCACCACTAGAACCCACTACCCCGACAAATGTACCGGGGGAAATATCTAAGTTAATATTTGTAAGTTGTGGCGCTCCACTAGCTGCAAATCGAAAAGATACATGTTCGTACTTGACAGCGCCGCTAATTTCTGGAATGGGAATATTATTTCTCCCTGCTTGCTCAATTTCTGTGGGTGTATCGAGAATATCGCTAAGTCTTTCTAAAGATAAAGCGGTTTCTTGAAAGTTTTGCCACAGTTGAATTAGCCTTAATAACGGGCTTGTAGTATAACTTGCAATAATTCTAAAGGCTATTAATTGTCCTAAAGTCAGTTGATTTTCTAATACTAAATAAGCTCCAACCCATAGCAGTAATAAACCTGATAACTTATTTAAAAATCCACTAATTGAACTTGCAGTTGTTGAAGTCAAAACATTTTTAAAACCCGCACTTACATACCGAGCATAATATTCTTGCCATTGCCACCTTGAGCGCAATTCAATATTTTGGGCTTTAACCGTTTCAATACCAGAAACTATTTCAACTAAATAAGATTGAGTTTGAGCATTGCGCTCGGCTTTTATCCGCGATTGCTGTCTAATTATCGGAGCGGCGATTAAAGTTAAAATTGCAAATAAAGGTACAGTAGCTAACGCGACAAGCGTAAGTATCCAGCTATAAAATACCATGACAACAATATAGATAACCGAGAAAACTGCATCTAATACAACTGTTAAAGCGGTTCCGGTAAGAAACTGTCTAATATTTTCTAACTCATTAACGCGACTAGCTAATTCTCCTACGGGACGACGTTCAAAATAACGCAGAGGTAAGCGCAATAAATGGTCAATTACCTGCGCGCCCAAAGCTAAGTCTATGCGATTAGTAGTGTCAACAAATAAATTAGTTCTTAAATTTGTAATTATTGCTTCAAATACTGCTAAAACAACAACAAAACTTCCTAAAACATGGAGAGTTTGGGCGCTATTTTGCCCAATTACAGTATCAATAATTACTTGAGTAATTAGAGGATTAGCTAAGGCAAATAGCTGAACAAAAAAGGAAGCAACAAATACTTCAATTAATACACGGCGATAGCGGTAAAGAGAAGGTAAAAACCACGATAAACCAAAGCGTTGAGTTGGTGTATCTGCTGTAGGTTGCAGTAAAAGAATTTGCCCCGATGCGCCCCAAGACTCGATGAAAGTAGCAATTTTAAGGCGCGAAATACCAGTTTCAGGTACAGCCAAAACTACCTGAGTTTCACTAGCTTTATAGAGTAAAGCAAAAGAATCGCGCCAAGTGATAATTGCTGGAGTTGGCAAACGCGCGATCGCAATTGCTGGTATATCTACTAATTGAGCCTTAATGCTCATTAATTCAGCTACCGCACCACACAATTGTAAAGAAATACTGCCATGACGTTCTAAAGAATTTGCCAAAGCCCGACGCACTACTTCTTTACGAAAAGGTAATCCCAAATACTGACTAAGCATTTGAAAACAAGCCACAGCAACGTTGAGAGCGCCTTTAGCCTGGACGTAAGGGTATTTGGTATGGTGTTTAAGTTCTAAAGCTTCAGGACGGTCGGGAGCGTAGGGAATATCTAAGGTAGCTAAAGAATTTTCTATTGTTAGTGCTTGGTTTACAGAAGGAAGAATCCCCACTAAACGAGCATTAGCCGATACCTTAATATATTCTGGAGCAGAATCCGTAGGAAACAAGCGATCGCCCACCGCAAAATTAGTTGCACCGCCACTCAAAAACCATAGTAAGTTTGGATCTAAAGAATGCAGAGAAGTTTTGCCTGGGGGTAAGTTCAGCACTACCGCAGTTTTGGCAGCATTGAGGGCTAATTGTTTAAGATTGGTCACTCCTGAAGCCTGACGCTGGAGTTCTGCGCCTAAAAGGTCAAAAACTTCAATTAAGGCGCAATGGCGCTCAAAAGCCGCCGCTACCTTTGATTCTTGTTCTAGTAATGTCAAAAAGTCTTTGGCTTTGATAGTTAAACAAATAACTTCACTAGCCGCCAAAACCGTCTCGCAAGGAACATCGCGTAATAAGCTAATAAGACCAACAATGTCACCAGTAGAGAGTAATTTGAGAGTTTCGGGGGCGATATTTCCTGGAGTGTAAGCGAGTAAACGCGCTTGTCCACTATAGAGAATGCTAATATTAGCGGGCATAGCATCACGGACGGCAATAGTTTGTCCTAGGCGGTAGCGCAACAATTGACTATTGGCGATTAATCGTTCTTTAGACTGGAGCGAAAGTTGGTCAAAAGGCGGCGTATTAGCTAAAAATTCACCCACAGCAACGGTACTATTGGTCATAACGCCACTAATTTCTCTACAACACTAATTTGATTTTTTTGCTCGTTCAGCCATTGTTTAAATAATTCGTTTAGTAATTTTTGGCGCATAGCTTCATCAAATACCGCCGGAATAAATTTTTCTAAGCGTACCACCAAAAACCAGTCACCAAAGCGAGTTGGTGGCAAAAGTTGCCCCGGTTGGCTAACCGCCAGCATTTTGCTTAGTAAAGGGTGAGGAACACTGAGTTCTACAGGGCCAATTAATCCGCTTGTTTGAGCTTCTATGCCTTGAGAGTAATGCTCTGCACACTCTGCAAAAGATTGTTCCTTTGCTTGGATGCGAAAGTACAATTCTTGAGCTAATTCTGGTTCTCTAGTGCGAAGTACCGAGTAAATAACTTTATCTAGCTTGGATTTATGAGCGAGAAAAAATGATTCTAATTTGTGTTCCCAAGTAATAAGTTTAAACTTTTCAATTTTTGCTTCTCTAATGACTAAAGCTTCAAGTTGAATTGTAGACAGCCCGTAATGTTGTAAAAAAGCTTGACATTCGGCAGGAGTTGTTATTTGATGTTTTTTATAATATTGTTCAATAGCGATCGCACTTTCGGCGGTAGATAGTTGCAACGATGCTATGGCTTTATCTACAAGTAGTTCGCGCCTTAGTTGGGGCAGCATTTGATAGTTTGCAAGCATCAAGATAAGTTCGGCAGGGGCAATAGTGCGATCGCCCAATTGTAATATTAAAGACATAAACCATATTTAATTAACCTTGGTTATACTACACAGTTAAATAGTAGTTTTACGGCAATAGCGATAATGTTTACTAGAAATCAAATATAGTCCCGTGTATTTATGCACGAGATAGTCAAAATAATTCTACTTTGCTCGGTATCTATGCCAAATTCTTGAACTAGAAATACACGCAATCAGCCACACCAACCCCGCCGCATACCCAGCAATAATATCAGTGGGCCAATGTACTCCTAAGTACAATCGACTAAAACCAATAGCTGTAATTAATAAAGTAGTTAAACTAATAATCCCTACTTGCTGGCGACGGTAGCGAGTTGCCAAGATATAGCCAATATAGCCGTAAATTACCATCGATACCATTGCATGACCGCTAGGAAAGCTATGTTGACCTACATCTACTATCCGATCCCATAATGCAGGGCGATCGCGGCTAAATAGTTGTTTGAGTAGTATATTTAGTCCTATTGCTCCTGTCGCTGCGATCGCTAAAGTTGTAGCTTCCGACTTCTGTTGGCGTTGTAATAACCAAGCGCCTAAAATCAAACAGATAATTGATAATACTAAGGGGTCGCCAATAAATGTAATTCCCAGCATCGCTATATCTAATAGCGGCGAGTGCCAACTTCTAATCGTCAATAATATACTGGTATCAAAAGCATAACTTTCTGCTTCTAAAACTTCTTCGGCAATTTGGGCAAATACCCACAAGGCAAAAGCCGCTAATAATAAGCCGCCGATTCTAACTTTGAGTAAAAGCGAAAGTAAACGCGATCGCACTATTTGTTTTAAGTAAAGCTTTCCCAAACATTCGTCACCACATCACTAAGCCACTGACGCTGCTGCATATCGAGTAAACTGTCCTCGGCTAACAACTGCGCGGTTAATTGTTCCAAAGATTGCCCTTTAGCGCTGACAATTTTAATTACACCTGCGATCGCGGCTGCAACCATTTCTTCGTCAATTGGCTTATGACGAAGGGCAACAAATTCTTGAGGACTAGCGGGAATTGGGTAAGGCATGGCGTAACGTTAAAAGGGGGGTATTCTAATAAACTTAACTTAAATGTAAACTTTTTTAAACAAATTCTCATTTATCTTGTAAGGGAAGTGTAGCGCAATCTGTAGCTTTGTCAACTCTGCCTTTCTAAGTAATTCACTAAGAGTTAAAATCGCCAAATGAAAGAAATCCTGTATATAGAAATTCCTACACCCGAAACCGCTTGCGTCCGCCAGTGGCTACATGAAGATTGGCTACCTCTAAATTGCGAAAAGCTAACGACTCCCGTAGGTGTGCGATTGCAGAATGCTAAAACTGCAAGCCTTAGCGCGAGTATTCCAGAACTTTCAATTTTTACTTGGTCGGTACAACGCACAACTTATTTAAAAGTATTTCGCTTAGGTGAAGTTTTCCCTAATGAGCAAAAGCTGCTTACTCAGTTGACAAATCAACTAAATGTCAAGTTTCCCCAGCTATATCCCGAACCACCGACAATCGATTTAGCTAACAGTAATATTTTTGAAGCTTTAGCACCCTATTACCCCTTGACGGCGAAGTATTTTCAAAAAATGCCCAATGGCGAAAAGGATCTTCAGCGCGTCTACTGGTGGGAACAGAGATGGCGCGAAGGAGTCTGTAAAGACGAGCAGCCGACTAAGCAGGTAGTATTTTCTCATCAAGAACAAACTGAACAAAAGCCCGAATACGATTTAATTTATATTGGCGGTGCGTTGGGAATAATTCACGCGGCTGTTATGGCACAGTTAGGCTATCGGGTATTGCTCTTAGAACGCCTACCTTTTGGCAAAATGAACCGAGAATGGAATATTTCGCGCTCGGAGTTGCAAAGCTTAATTGACTTAGGTTTGCTAACCTCCACCGAAGCTGAAAGTATTATTGCTAGAGAATATATTGACGGATTTAATAAATTTTTTGATGGGAATAATCCTAGTCACCTAAAATCAGCAGTATTGCATACTCCTACAGTATTAAATATTTGCTTAGAATCAGAAAAATTGCTACAGTTATGCGGCGAAAAGCTTAAAGCGTCCGGTGGTGAGATTTGGGATTCAACAGAGTTTGTGCAAGCGGATGTTGATAAGTCGCAAGTTACAGTTACCGTTGAAAATTTAAAAAACTTTACAAAACGAAAAGTAAGCGGACGTTTATTAGTAGATGCGATGGGGACAGCTTCGCCGATCGCCTGGCAGTTGAATGGGAAACGGGCTTTTGATAGCGTTTGTCCCACTGTAGGAGCGGTTATAGCTAGTGGTTTTGAGCCTGGGGTGTGGGATAGCAACTATGGAGACGTGCTAAACAGTCACGGCGATAC
>CAJQOK010000164.1 GCA_905479905.1 uncultured Aliterella sp. | reverse complement strand
AATGTAATAGCTGGGTAAGCCGTAGCGAAAACGAGGACAAGAAATCTCTTTGATTTCTGCGCCTAATTGTTTGAGTTGTTCAATCGCTTTATGCACCGCTTGGGCAACTACAGGATCTAAACCTTCGCCAAAAGTTTCAGTAATGATCCCGATTTTGAGGTTTTTGAGGTCTGGTTTTAGAGATTGAGTATAATCGGGAATCTCAACATTTAGGCTCGTGGAGTCTTTGGGATCGTAAGATGCGATCGCCTTTAATAATATTGCTGTATCTTCTACACTGCGACCAAAGGGCCCAATTTGATCTAAAGATGAACCAAAAGCCACTAACCCAAACCGCGAAACTAAGCCGTAGGTTGGTTTCATGCCCACAACTCCACAAAAAGAGGCTGGCAAGCGGATAGAACCCCCTGTATCCGATCCTATAGATACAGTACATTCATCGGCGGCTACGGCGGCGGCAGAACCCCCAGAGGAACCCCCCGGAACTCGCGTTAGATCCCAAGGATTGGCGGTAACTTGATAAGCCGAGTTCTCCGTCGAACTTCCCATCGCAAACTCATCAAGGTTAGTTTTACCAACCATTACCGCTCCTGCTTGAGCGAGGAGTTGCGTTACTGTTGATTCGTAAGGCGGTATAAAGTGTTCCAACATCTTTGAGGCGCAAGTTGTGGGAATACCTTTAGTACACATATTGTCTTTAATGCCGATGGGAATTCCAGCTAATAAGCCAATGTCTTGGTTGGCGGCAATTTTGGCATCAACGGCTTGTGCTTGAGATAATGCGTGCTGGGCTGTGACACACAAAAAGCTATGTAGTTGCGGTTCTAAGGTGGCAATGCGATTTAAAGTTTCTTGAGTAATTTCTACAGCCGAACGTTCTTTGCTAACTAGCTGCTGGTGCAACTCGCGGATGGATGCCATAAAAGCGCGTTTTTAATATAAGTCAATTTAGTATAGGCGATCGCATCTTACAGCGCCTTCAAAACTTGCTAGGTTTAGTAGTAAGTCAATTTTTTAAAATGCTATGACTGCCCTAACTCTAAATCTCCATAATGCTATAGAACTTACTGACGAACGATTTGAGCAGATTTGTCAATCCAATCGAGATTTAAGATTTGAACGTACTTCTATCGGAGAATTAGTTGTCATGTCACCAGCCGGAAGCGAAACAGGAAGGCAAAATTGGGGATTGGCTGGTCAGTTGTGGATATGGCATCAGCAAACCCTTCTCGGTGTAGGTTTTGATTCTTCGGCGGGTTTTACGCTCCCTAATGGTGCGATTCGTTCTCCCGATCTTTCGTGGATAAAACAAGAGCGTTGGGACACCCTAAATACTGCTCAAAAGCGTAAATTTGCGCCTATTTGTCCTGATTTTGTCGTGGAATTATGTTCGCCAAGCGATCGCTTAGTAGAAGTACAAGCCAAAATGCAAGAATATTTAGATAATGGCACTCGCTTAGGTTGGTTAATCGATCCCGAAAGCAAGAGCGCACAAATTTATCGCCAAAATCAAAGGGTAGAAGTGCAAAACGCGCCTAACTCTCTATCTGGGGAAGATATATTGCCAGGTTTTGAGCTAGATTTACAAGAAATTTGGGCTTAATTTTGCAATCATCCACACCACACTGGCTTAATACTTACATTCAAGGGCAAGGTTTCCCAATTCTTTGCTTGCATGGGCATCCCGGCAAAGGTAGCAGTATGTCGGTGTTTACTCAACCATTGTCTCAACACTTTAAAACGGTTTCGCCTGACTTGCGTGGCTATGGCAAAAGTCGGTTTCAGGGCAATTTCAATATGCAAGACCATTTAACTGACTTAGAGGCGCTGCTAGACCGCTTACAGATTGAAAAATGTCTAATTCTCGGCTGGTCTTTAGGTGGCATTTTAGCAATGGAATTAGCTTTAAAGTTGCCCGAAAGAGTTACAGGATTAATTTTAATTGCTACGGCAGCGCGTCCTAGAGGCAATCATCCACCGATTAGCTGGCAAGATAATTTATTTACTGGAGTAGCTTCGATCATTAATCAACTACAACCTAGCTGGCAGTGGAATATTGATACTTTTGGCAAAAAGTCTCTTTATCGCTACCTTGTCCAACAACATACAGAGACTACCTACCGCTATCTTGCCTCCGATGCCATGTCGGCTTTTTTGCAAACTTCTCCGGCGGCTCAAGCTGCTTTAAATGCCGCCCTCAACGCTGGTTATAACCGTTTAGAGGCTTTAGAGCAAATTAGAGTCCCGTGCTTGATGCTGGCGGGGTCAGAAGACCGACATATTACCGCTTCTTCTAGCCTAGAAACTGCCCAAAATCTGAAAAATTGTCAATGGCAATGCTACCCCAACACTGCCCATTTATTTCCTTGGGAAATACCCCAGCAAGTAAATAGTGATATTGATACTTGGCTTACTGCCCATCCTGAAATAACAAAATAGGGACAGTATGCCCCTTTACTTACGATCTAATTAATAAAAGCTGGCTTATTGTAGTTTTCTCTTTTTTCTGCCAAGTCCTCAGCAATTGTCAAAGCTTGAGGTTTACAGCGTTTGACTTGTACTTGTATGCCTACAGCGCCTTCTTGTTCTAAGTCTTCTACATAGCCATTGAGGGCATTAGTCGCTTCTTTCGTACTCAAAAAGGGCCCAAAGTAATAAGTACAATCAGGGGTTTGGGTGACAATTTCTACCCACCATGCCCAACCTAAGCCTTGGAAAAAGTTAGTTAAAATTTCTTTGAGATCCTGCCAAACATTTTTCATTTTCCTGTCCTACTGCTATTTACAATGTGTTCTCTCAATCTCTACTGTTATATTTCTTTTTTCGCTTTGTCTAAATGCAATCTAGTTCCCCATCGTTGGCGATAGATTTCATAAAGAGCCATGCCTGTAGCTACGGAGGCATTCAAACTAGGCGTATCTCCCACTAAGGGAATTGACACCAAGACATCGCAACAGCGCTGAGTCAATAAACTTAAGCCTTCACCTTCGGAGCCAACAACTAGAGCGATCGCACCGCTAAATTGTACGGTATGTACTGGCTGACTTCCAGTAGCTGCTGTACCATAAATCCAAAAACCCGCAGCTTTTAATTCTTCCAACGCCCGACTAAGGTTTACAACTCTTGCGACTGCGAAGGTTTCCAAGGCTCCAGCCGCTACTTTCATGACTGTAGAAGTTATTCCTACCGCCCTTCTTTGCGGAATTACTAAGCCTTGAGCGCCAATAGCCTCGGCGGTGCGAATAATTGCCCCTAAATTATGGGGATCGTTAATGCTATCTGCCACTATAATTACTGGTTGCTCGGATTTAGCTTTGGCTGTTTCGATTAATTCGCTAAGTTCGCTGTAACTGTAAGGAGCAATTTGAGCCGCTATACCTTGATGATTAGCGTGATTAGTAATTTGATCTAATCGCTTGGGTTCAACTTCGTCAATAACTGTGCCATTTTCCTTGGCTAAATCAATTAAAGAGAGAAATCGGGGATCGTAACGCAGTCGCGATGTAATCCAAAGCCGATGGA
>CAJQOK010000163.1 GCA_905479905.1 uncultured Aliterella sp. | reverse complement strand
TTTATATCAGGGAATGAATCAATGCTTGCAAACTTACAATACGGCAATTATCGGCGGTGATGTTTGCAAGTCGTCGGTTATTACCGTTGCAATTACAGCTTTTGGACAAGTTAAACCCTGTGATGTTATTCGCCGCAATGGGGCTAAAGTAGGAGATGCGATCGTTGTCACGGGCGTACACGGGGCATCACGGGCGGGATTAGAGTTATTATTACATCCAGAATTAGGGCAATTATTGAGTAATAGCGATCGCAATTCATTAATCAAAGCTCACCAACGCCCCCAACCTAGACTAGATGTATTGCCAATACTTAAACAAATCGCTCTAATTGCCGGGATGGATAGCAGCGATGGATTAGCAGATGCGGTATTACAATTATGTAAAGCAAGTTCTGTAGGCGCAACCATTGAACGTCAAAATATCCCCACACCTAGCGCTTTTACTAATTGGTTGTCTCAAAATCAAGCCTTAGACTATGCTCTATACGGCGGCGAAGATTTTGAATTAGTGTTATGTATGCCCCTAGTTCAAGCTCAATCGATAGTCCAAAAACTTAGCAGCGCGGCAATTATTGGTACAATTACAGCTAATCAAGAAGTAGTATTATGCGACGAGTCTAACCAAAACCCCGATCAGCTACTGAATGGCGATCGCAGCTTTCAACATTTTTGATGCTTTAATTTGTCAACCCGAAAACCTTAGCAAATCCTCCCAATACAGCTAAGATTAAACCAATTATTACTCCTCGATTGATAAACTCTTGAGTATCTAAACGTTTGGTAATACCCTCAACTTTTACCTTTAAATCTGAAACATCTTCCCCAATTTTGTCAATTTTGTTTTCTAGCCTAATTAAAATCTCTTTCAAATCATATTCAATAATCGTCATTTTTTTTACCACCAAATACGGCGTTGAGTAGAGACGTTCCATTGAGTAGAGACGTTCCACCGGAACGTCTCTACAAGGATTTTGATTCCAAAACGGACAACCCATCAAAATACCTAAACAAAAACCCCGACGAAGCTATCTACCTCAACCGGGGTTTTATTACTTTAAGCTGTGATTACGTTAAACCCACTTTTGAGCCATTAATTCAGCCAAATCAACTACCCGTTGACTGTAGCCCCACTCGTTGTCGTACCAAGCCATAACTTTAACCAAATCATTACCCATAACCATTGTTAGACTCGCATCTACAATCGAAGATGCGTCATGACCTTTGTAGTCTGACGAAACTAAGGGTAAATCGCTATAAGCCAAAATGCCTTTAAGAGCGCCTTCTGCTGCTTCTTGCAAAACTTTGTTTACTTCTTCGGCGAAGGTTTGTTTCTCAACTTGAATTACCAAGTCTACCATCGAAACGTTAGGAGTAGGTACGCGCAAAGCTACACCACTTAGCTTACCTTTTAATGCTGGCAATACTAAAGAAACAGCTTGGGCGGCTCCTGTAGAAGTTGGTACAATATTCATTGCGGCTGCTCTTGCCCGTCTAACATCGCGGTGACTAGCATCTAATAAACGCTGATCTCCGGTGTAGCTGTGGGTAGTAGTCATTGTCCCTTTGATGATGCCGAACTTTTCGTGCAACACTTTAGCAATGGGCGCTAGGCAATTAGTTGTACAACTAGCATTACTAATTACAACGTGCTTTTCGTGGTTATAATCGTGGTCATTAACACCCACGACAAACGTGCCATCGTCATTTTTGCCAGGGGCGGTAATTAAAACTTTTTTAGCACCAGCTTTTATATGCTTTGATGCCCCTTCTTTGCTGACAAAAACCCCTGTAGATTCAATAATTAGGTCAATATCCCAATCTTTCCAAGGCAAATTTTCGGGGTTGCGATCGCTTGTACATTTAATGGTCTTGCCATTAACTATTATGGAGTTGTCATCAGCACTAATGTCCGCACTGTGCAACGTTCCTAGCATCGTGTCATATTTGAGCAGGTGAGCGTTGGTTTTTGGATCGGAAGTATCATTAATAGCGACAAGATCGATATTACTATTTTCTCGACCCAGCCAGCACCTTGTAAAGTTGCGCCCGATGCGTCCAAACCCGTTGATCGCGACTCTAATCACAGCGTCTTGCCCTCTGGTGTGTGTTGAATAAACTTTTGGTATTGAACCACATCATATCGCAAAGGGCGGTTCATTATAACTTGCTGTTATTAAGCTTGCCGAAAATATCTAGTTTCCTTCATATTTAACTCACACAGAAGTTGCAAGGCTGAGAATATTTTTGGGCAACTTCTTAGTTGGCGATCGCTCCTTAAAAGCATACTTTAAGTATTCCTACGGAGAACTTACGAAATATTTAAGTTGTTAATCTGCAAACAAAAGTTAAAAGAATCTATTAGATACTTATAACTATTAAAATGGCTGTTTGCCTTGCCATTACTTTCTTATACGGTGCATTAGTCTAAAAATATATCGTAATCCACAGGAAAAGAATTCACAGATTGTACTATCTACAAAATCTAATTATTGATATGATAGCGCGTGACATTCATCCCCGATTGGTTGGTGTGATGGGGTGTAAGGAGCAAAAATGGCAAATTCTGTTGATTTACGCGGTAAACCATTTCATTTCATTGGTATTGGCGGAATTGGAATGTCTGCCCTAGCTTATATTCTGGCTAAACGCCAACTACCTGTATCAGGTTCAGATACTCGCTCTAACAATATTACTCAAAAATTACAAGCCCTTGGAGCGCAGATATTTGACTGCCAAGCAGCCAGCAATTTAGAATTTTTTAGTTCAAAAAATAATTCCTTACCCCAAGTAATCTATTCCACCGCCATAAATACAGCAAATGTAGAGTACAAAGCAGCGCTAGAAAAGGGTTGTTTGTTGATTCATCGCTCGGACTTATTAGCGGCTTTGATGGAGGAGTATTCAAGTATTGCTGTTGCCGGAACTCACGGTAAAACTACCACAAGTAGCGCCATTGGCTATATGCTCATGGAATCGGGAATTGACCCTACAATCGTTGTAGGTGGAGAAGTAGCAGCTTGGCACGGCAACGCTAGATTAGGACAAAGTAAGTATTTAGTCGCCGAAGCTGATGAATCCGATGGCTCGTTAGTTAAATTATCGGCGGCAATTGGGGTAATTACAAATATTGAATTAGATCATCCCGATCATTACGCAGACTTAGAACAAGTAGTAAACACATTTTTAACTTTTGCTAGTCGCTGCGATACTACAATTGGGTGCATTGATTGTCAAACCGTAAAAAATCGCCTCAAACCAAAAATTAGTTACAGTTTGCAACCGAAAGGCGCAGATTACACCCTGAGCGATGTTGAGTACCGCGCCGATGGTACAACCGCTACAGTGTGGGAGCAAGGGC
Source organism: uncultured Aliterella sp. (assembly GCA_905479905.1). Classification (GTDB taxonomy): domain Bacteria; phylum Cyanobacteriota; class Cyanobacteriia; order Cyanobacteriales; family Chroococcidiopsidaceae; genus Aliterella. Next base: position 931 of record CAJQOK010000163.1, on the reverse strand, counting down.
AAGTTTTAGGAGTATTGAATCTACGATTGTTGGGTAAGCATAATTTAAGCAATGCGATCGCATCGGTTGCTGTAGGGAGATTGTTAAAGCTAGATTTTGATACTATTGCCCAAAGTCTAGCTACCTTTGTGGGCGCAAGTCGTCGGTTTGAAGTGCGCGGCGAAGTAAACGGAATTACTTTTATTGATGATTACGCCCACCACCCCAGCGAAATCAAAGCCACCTTAGAATCAGCGCGTTTGCAAGCAAAGCCGGGAGCAAGAGTAGTAGCAATTTTTCAACCCCACCGTTATAGCCGTACCTTGACTTTTTTAACAGAGTTTGCTGAGTCTTTTCTCAAGGCAGATTGGGTTGTAATTACAGATATTTATAGCGCGGGAGAGCAAGATTTGGGGCTAGTTAGCAGTCAAAAATTAGTAGAACTAATTGAATTGCACCAAGAAAAAGTAACCTACCAACCTAGCCTAAACGATGTATCCAGTTTTTTGGTTGAAAAGCTCCGCCCTGGAGACATTGCTTTATTTTTAGGAGCGGGAAACCTCAATCAAATTATCCCCAGTGCGATCGCATCTATTAGTCAAATATCTGCCTAAAAACTATATGTATTCACAAGCCACCGAGTGTCAAATTAAAGCTCAAGTATCTCTTGCAACCTTAACCTCCTTTCGAGTGGGAGGCCCCGCCGAGTGGTACGCCGCACCGCATAATTTAGACCAATTAAAAGCTAGTTTTGAATACGCCGAAACGCGAGATTTGGCAATTACGATGTTGGGAGCAGGATCGAATTTGCTAATTAGCGATCGCGGGATTCCGGGCTTAGTCATTAGCACTCGTCACCTGCGCCATAGCGAATTTGATCCTCAAACAGGTACTGTTACCGTCGCCGCCGGGGAGCCATTACCAAGATTAGCTTGGCAAGCCGCCGAAAGAG
>CAJQOK010000162.1 GCA_905479905.1 uncultured Aliterella sp. | reverse complement strand
AAGGTTCGTTTCCAGCAATGTTAGCGACATTACAAGCTGTAAAAGAAAACAACAGCGCGATCGCTAATAATATCTGCATCCCAAATCTAACAACTGCTTGCATAATTCCCCTTACACCACGCCTAATCGATTAAAGCCTACAAATAGGACTAATTAGAGCGATCGCAAAGTTCCTTAATCAAGTCTTTTAAAGCCGAAAACCTCTCCCCAAATTGGGGAGAGGCTCTTAATCAAGTTAAATCTGCAAGTTTAACAGCTACTACCAACGGCCTTGTTGGTCAGCAGGATCGCCGTAAGGGTCTTCACTAGCTGGGCGCACATTACCGTACTGTCCTTGACTATTACCACCTCTATTCATCATGTTCTTGACAGCCATAGCCGCAATCCCAGCCATCGCGCCTTTTGCTAGAGGATTGCTAAACATACCACCACCACCACCTTGACTATTACCACCAAGCATTCCCGCCGCACCACCTAGTATTTGACTAAGCATATCTGGTTGCTGTTGGTGCATACGACTTGTTGCCTGAGCCAGATAGTTAGAATCTTGATAGCGATCATCTTGACCATCACCATCGGCATCAGGAAAGTTGTAGTTTTGCTGCCGCGATTGCTGCTGAAGATACTGACCGAATTGCATCCGCTCTTGGGGCGACATCCGACTAAAAGCTTCTTGAGCAGACTCTTGGTATACATCGGCGGGTACCTGCCTAGATACTTGCTGGTAGCGACTAGAAACTTCTTCATCAGAGTATCCTTCATGAGGCGCACCCTGTTCGTAGCGATTGACAAAATCTCGGTAGTTTTGCTCTGAATGTTGACCGCCACCAAGTATATTTTCTAAAAAACCCATGTTTGTCTCCTATGATTCGTGTGTAAATTCTTTATATTGCCGAGGCTGGTTGTAAATCTCTTAGATCGCGTCCTGTGGAGCGATTATTGTAGCCTTGAAAATCGCGGTAGTTTTGGGCTTCATTTTCAGGTACGCGAATTCCCTCAGAAGGTGGCGTTACCCAGTGAACTTGTTTTTGAGCATCTCTGTAGTAAACGCGCCCATTTTTGGAAAGATAGAATTGCCCTTCTGCTCCTGCTGCTTTCTTGTTTTTATGCTGATTGTAGAGATAGTAAAGAGCGGCGGCTCCAGCTAAAATTACTACTTTTTGCTTGTTAGATATTCCTTGGCGTGGCTGCTGCGCGCGATCGCTATTGTTAGCATAATTTTGGTTTTCAATACGAGTATTATCTATAGGAGCGCCAGTATTTGCTCTGCTACCGCAACCTGTGATAACTGAGAGTGATAATACTGCTGACAGCAGAATTGCTACTGGACGTAGAATTCTTTTCTTTTCAAAATTTGTTGTGTACATCGGCTTATTCCATTGAGTAGAGAAGACCTTTAGTTTTAGCTAGAAGTCTTCTAAAACAGCTATCAACAATATATTGTTAGCGTTCAATCAATTTACCCAAGATAAAGTAAGCGATTTTTAGCAGCAATAATTGACAGCTTTGGAGGCAATAGTAGCAAAATTTACAATTCATTCTATCCAGCCTTTGGTAGAAGTTAGCTTAAACGCTTCAGACTAGGGAAATACACAGCAAGGTAGAGGCGCAAAGAAAAAATTTTGGTGTTTTGTTGGGTTGCAACAACAAGCAATAGTTCCAGATACGCTATAAAAAAGCGCGATCGCCAACTTCCTTAATTAAAAACAGCGATAAAATCTGGGTAGTAGATCCCACAAGCCGTCATGCTACAGTACAACCCATTGCAATCTTTACCATCGGCTACCGAACTGCCGGATTCTGACGATACACCAGTGGATAATGAATTTCAAGAACTTATTCCCGGATTACTGCGTTCAATTTTGACTTTATTGTGGAAAGATCGCCAAGACTGGTTTTTTGCGATAGATATGGGCATTTACTACAGCTATACGCCTGGAATCCGCCCCACAGCAATAGTTCCCGACGGTTTCTTGAGTATTGGTGTACCAAGACGGAGAAATAATAAAGGACGCTTAAGTTATGTATTGTGGGAAGAAAATCACATTGTCCCCTTGATAGTTTTTGAAGTAGTTTCCCAAGCTTACGGCGGTGAATACGATACTAAGTTTGTCAAATATACTCAACTAGGCGCAGAGTATTATGTCATCTACAACCCAGACTATTTCAAAAGAGACAAGCACGAAGTTTTAGAAGTTTATCGCTTAGTAGATGGAGTTTATGTCAGACAAATAGGCGATCGCATCTGGATACCTGAAATTAATTTAGCAATAGGTACAGGGCAAGGCAATCATCAAGGATGGACGAGACAATGGTTGTACTGGTACGACTTTGAAGGATATAGATATCCATCCCTTGAGGAACGAGCCGAAGCATCACAGCAACAAGCCGAAATCGCCCAACAACAAGCAACTCAAGCACAGCAACAAGCCGAAATTGCTCAACAACAAGCAACTCAAGCACAACAACAAGCTGAAAATGCCCAACAACAAGCTGAAAATGCCCAGCAAGACCTACAATCGCTAATAGCCAAATTACGAGAACGAGGAATAGATCCAGATAGGTTATGAAAAAGTGCTATTACTTATTAAAGTAGGTAGAGTTAAGGTAAAAGCAGTTTGGTTAGAGGGGGTCAAGTCAAGGATTAAATCGCCCCCGTGCGCTCTGGCAATTTCTCTTGATAAACTAAGTCCAAGTCCTGTCCCTTCAACTTCAGAGCGCGTCCTAGCTGGATCTCCACGATAAAACCGCTCAAAAATTCGTTCGCGATCGCCTGGTAAAATATTTTTAGAAGAATTAGTAATCGTAATTAATACGCTGGCTTTTTGTTGGGTTGCATTAATGCGTATCCAGCCATCGACAAGATTGTATTTAATCGCATTGGTGACAAGGTTTTGCACAACTTGGGTAAGTAAAACGCGATCGCCTAATACCTGCAATTGAGCAGTAATATCTGTTTGTACCTTCAATTGCGGTGCTAATAATTCTATATCTTCCTCTACTTGCGCCAAAATCTCCGACAAGTTTACTTCCACTCGATGTAAGTTCATTCGTCCAGCATCAGCTAAAGAAAGCAACAAAAGTTTTCGCACAATCCCACTCAATCGCCGCACTTCATCTAATAAACTACTCAGGCTTTGTTGTATCTGAGATTCAGGTTCAGCTTGTTGTAAGTTTCGTTCTAGTTCTCCTTGCAAAATTGCCAAAGGTGTTTTTAGTTCGTGCGCCGCATCACCACTGAAGCGAGAAGCCTGCTTAAAGCTACGTTCTAGGCTCTCCAACATCTGATTAAATACCGCAATCAATTCTACAAATTCTACATCCGTTGTATCAATGGGAACTCGTCTATCTAGTCCTTT
>CAJQOK010000161.1 GCA_905479905.1 uncultured Aliterella sp. | reverse complement strand
GAAAATGATGCTATTAAGCAAAAGCTTACAGAGCTTGGGATAGATTATGCTCAAGGCTATGGCATTGCTAAACCACGCCCTTTTAAATTGGCTGAGGTATAGATAAATTCTGCTTCTGTACTGGCATTTGGAGGCGATCCGCCCTTGGCGCTACCCCCTGGGTAATCGCATCTAGTCTAAAAACTGCACCTTATACAACTCAAAGAGTTCTCCCGACTGGCGCGAAACGATCTTAGCATTAGCGGCTTTTAAGGTTTCTTCCCACGCAGAAATCGGTTCTAAAAATACTTCTGTACCTAAATAGGTTTCTAAAATTGCCCAATCTTCTACTAAGGGCTTTTCAGGATTGAGAATGTCAAAAACAAACTGACCACCGGGTTTTAGTACCCGCTTGACTTCTGCTAAAATTAAGTTCCAGTAATCAAGCTCATAATACTGACTCCAACCAGTGGCGATCGCTAAATCAAACTGTGAAGCTGCGTATTGCAATTGATCGGCTGATCCTAACTCTACACCCTTAAATAACTTTGAATTAAGTTGAGAACCGCGACTATTTAAAGCATCTCTAGCTACTGTACTAATTTCTTGCCCGTAAAAGTATGCGTCCCACTCCCGCCAAGGATAAATCAAAAAACTGACACCGCAGCCAATATCCAAACAACGCCAGTGTTTTTGAGGTTTGGCAATCTCCCAAAAGTTAGAATTGATTCTATTTGCCAGTGTCCCCGCAGTCCATTCTAAAAAAATTGGCATCGCCTCAACTTCTGGAGGAAGGGCAAAACCTTCACCTTTGTATTGCTTGTCAAAACGTTTCGCTACCTGTCCTACCATCGCCTGAGCGCTATCTGTGGCATTTTGACGACCAAGAAAGTTAAAACCTTCCTCAGATAGGTGCGAATCCCGTTTTTTTGCCATAAGGTTGCTCTTGATAGTACGTTAACTAGCGTACACTTTCTACTACCTAACTTCTTTTTTGCAATGGGGTAATGCTTATACCATGAAGTTAAATTATCAATTAGGAGATATCAACTATGGATGAATGTATATGCACAGTCTGCGGATATACTTACGATCCAGCCCAAGGAGATCCAGACTCCGGCGTAGAACCAGGCACTGCCTTTAAAGATATAGCAGCAGATTGGGTATGTCCTGTTTGCGGAGCTACAAAAGAAGAATTTGAAGCCCAGTAGGCTAAAAAAATAATTGGTGCATATCAAACTAACCTAGCTGCAAACAAAGTTCGCAGCTAGAGAAACTATATTTATCACCGACTGAATTAATTACCTAACCTAGCTAACTGTTGTACAGCCAACAAAAAATTAATCTACTACTTCAGACGCAACCTCAGCTTTAGTGTGCTTAATTTCAGTAGCAAGTTTCTCTAACTTGCGATCGTCCATACCCTGGCGAACTTTAGGAAAGAGATCGTTTTCTTCTTCATCCAAATGATTCAGCATAAATGACTGTAATTCCTTGACTTTCTGTTTAAATTGGGATTCCCTAGGATTGAGAGATTTAATCTCTAGAACCATTTGATCACCTTTGTCATGATCTTCGTAACCTTTGGCAATTACTTCGCCTGTATCTTGACAATTGCTTGCTTCTGGGTAAAGAACTTGTTCCTCAGCTTCCGCGTGTATGATGAGAATGTTGCTAAGTTTATCAAAACAATCTTGTAGTTTTTGAGGCTCAGTAGTCTCCTCAAGCTCTGAAAAAAGGCTTCTTATCCTGTGGTGATCTTTTTCCAGGGTTTCAATAGCGTCCACGTTATTACTCCTTTTGATTACATTTGTCTACTAGCACTTTGAGGACTATGGCTCATAGCCAAAGCGAGATAATCCTTTAGGGTTTGAGGGAAACTATATTTTGTGTTCTTCGTAATCTTCCGAAGACATGGGATCGTCTTCCCAACGGTGAGCGTCTCTTTCTTCTAAAATTTCCGTTGTTCGCAAAAACGCGCGATCGCTCATTTCTAGTCCTACCGCCTTACCAAGTTCGTCAACTATATCTTGGTCGGGAGTGGATACAGTACCGCCTACTGCTTCATCCCCTACAGCATCAGCTTCAAGTAAATTTGCATCTACATCGCCACCTGTTAGCGTTGCATCGCCAATATCTGCAATAGAGGACTCATGCACGCCTGTACCGTAAGATTCGGTAAATTCTTGAGGTAAGTCTGAATTTTTATCTTTAGCCATAGGTTTTATTTGAGTGCGATCGCATTTGTTTACAATAGCGTTTGTAGAGTTAGGTAACTTATCCCTTGAGATAGAAACAATCTATCCCTTTGGATTGACGAGAACTTAATAGCTGGCTGCCTACTCTTAAATAAAAAGTAAAGCGTGCTATAAAGAGCATAAATTAAAATAATTATTGGTCTATCTCCTCCTTCACACAGGAGAGCCGTCAATTTTTTAACAAAGGAGTAACTAATGAGTTCAACGACTGAAGATAAAGGCAATCAAAACGAAGGTAGCGGCGATACTGGAAAATGGGCTTCCTTGATTGGCGGTGGCGCGATGGTGTTGATGGGATTGCGCCAAAGATCGTTGCGTGGGGCATTAATGGCGGTCGCTGGGGGCGGTCTGGCTTATCAAGCAGCCAAAGCTCAAGGAGGCATTACCGAAGCTTTAGGGATGGATAAAACCATCAAAGTAGAGAAAACTGTCACAATTAATAAGCCTGCGGACGAACTTTACCGTTATTGGCACGATTTTGGCAATTTATCTACTTTTATGAAGCACGTCAAATCAGTAACCGTCGTAGATCAAAAGCGATCGCACTGGGTAGCAACTGCGCCCCTAGGAGCAACTGTAGAGTGGGACGCAGACATCATTGAAGATCGGGAAAATGAATTTATTTCCTGGGCTTCGGTAGAAGGTGCGGACATTGATAACTCTGGCTTTATTAGATTTAAACCCGCCCCAAAAGATCGCGGTACAGAAGTAAAAGTAGTAATGGAATACGCACCTCCAGGCGGCGCGGCTACAGCAGCAATCGCAAAACTCTTTGGCGAAGAACCAGAACAGCAAATTGGTGATGATTTGCGCCGCTTCAAAATGTTGATGGAAGCTGGGGAAATTGCCACCACTGAAGGACAGCCAAAAGGTAGTTAACTTTTAAGGAATAATACACAAATGAAAGCTGTTTGCTGGCAAGGCGCTAATAAAGTACAAGTAGACACAGTACCAGATCCGAAGATTCTTAACCCACGCGAT
>CAJQOK010000160.1 GCA_905479905.1 uncultured Aliterella sp. | reverse complement strand
TTTACTTCGGGAAACGCTGAGTAGCAAATAGAATCAATATAAATATTTTCATCTTGCTCAAAAGCATTAGCGTGGTGGAAGACAAACCCGGAATGAGTTTCAAGAACTTGGACAGATTTTTTGCTGTCGCGGGGAATAACAATTATCCGTGTTGGTTGGTTAGGTTGAAACTTGATGCACTCTGCCGCGCCACGCATTCCTAAGACAAAAGGAATGGGGTTAAAAGCAACGGGATTTTGAAAAAATATGCAGTAGTTGGGGGTAATTGCAAAATCGTGGATAAAAGCAAACCCAGGGACACTATGAGCGTGTTTGCGGATAACTTCTCCGGCGGGGTTTAGCTCAAAAATAGTGATAGTTGTGGATAATCCTGGCTTAATTGAAAAGTTGACTAAGCAAGGTTCGCCATTGTCGGCATTACAACTAGGATCGAAGCGAGGATGAGCGGCAAAAGCTTCACCATCAGCTAAAACACCGTTAAAGGATTCCTTACCTAGTGTTTCTAAAGTGTAAGGATCGAGGCGATGAGGATCGGCGGCTTCCCACAATGCTAAGAGTTTGTCACCCCAATAAATAACATTAGTATTAGCGATATTTTTCAGGCGCAAATCAAAGGCATTTGCTAACCAACCACCAGGTTTTTGAGTGCCAAAAACGCCGCGATAGAGGATTTTTTGGGCTTTTTGTTCTTCAACGTAGGCAGTAGTGCGAATAAATCGGTTGCGGAAATGAGCGCGACCGTTGGAAAATGCGATCGCACTAATCATTCCGTCGCCATCAAAAGGATGGTGAATATGATGACCCTCAACGTCTAGTAAGCCAGGCCCGTTGCGAAATAAAGTACCGTTAAGTTCTAGGGGAATCTCCCCTTCAATATCATCAACCCAGTAATCTAGTTCTTGTTTGACCGATTCGTAACCTTTTTGCCAGTCTTGGCGATCATAGGAGTTGAGAGGAACTGTAGAAGCTCTTTCGTGGAGTTGCATAGTTTTTGAGGTAAAAATAAGTTGCTAATCAATCGATTCTTTGGCTGGTTGAACTAAGGCTTGGGGGGCAAATTCTGGCATCCATTCAGGGATAATGCCTTTGTCGCTGGCTAAGGGTTGCGGGGTTTCTTTGTCGGGTAGCCAGTGGAGGAAAGGTAAAGGTAAGAGAGTTGAGAGATTAGCAATAATTACCAATATCCACAGGTTGTCAAAGTTGTTTTGAGCTATACCCAGCAAGTGCATTAATCCCGCGCCTAGTTGGTAGGAAACCATCGAGGCGAGGTTAGATACAGACATTAGCAAAGCAAATAAAGTTGCTTCCACCCCTGGAGGACATAAACGCGCGGCTAAAACTAAGACAGGCATATAGGCAATTTGTCCCATTACCGTCAGCACTAAGCTATCGCCCAAACTAAACCAGCGATCGCCTATACCTAAACTGCGGTTAGCATGAGTTACAAGCAGCAGCATAGTCATCCCCAAAACTGCCGATAACAAGGTACTCCAGCCAAAAATAACTCGAAAAGGTACGGTTTTGAGGTAACGCTGAAATATCCAAATCCCAACTATAGAGGCAATACTTGTCACTAGGCGCACTCTGCCTAAAAATTCGGGTTGAAAGCCTAATTCGTTGGTGGTAAAAAAGAAAAACGCCGCATCCGCCGTAGGGGTAGCTTGCCAAATAAATACAAAGGCGGTGGGTAACCAAATAGATTTTTTGGTAACGGCTTGGCGCAGTTGTTTGATTTGATCCTTTACCGTTAGCCAGTTGTGGTTTACAGATTCTGTGGCTTTTTGTACTGGTACTTCAGAAATAAACCAAGCGGCGGCGGAGACAATTAAGGGAAATAAGGCAGTAATTTCAAAAACAGTGCGCGTTGTGAAATGCTCTAAAAGTAAGCCGCTAAAGTAAGCAGTAATTAAGCTGCCGACAGCCGTAGTACCCCAGCAAAGCGCTTGCAAAGATCCGGCTTCAGCTTGAGATTCTACCCTAGCTCGTTCTACTACTAAGGAGTCAACAATTACATCGCTAATGGCAACGGAGAGAGAGCCAAGAGCGATCGCACAAGTAGCGGCAATGGGAGAGTGTACCACCGTTGCCAGCGCAATCCAGGACACTGTACCGATGATTCCTGACAATACTAAGTATGGTCGCCGCCTGTAACCAAATATCGGCAACCCGTCCGACAGAAAGCCAAATAGCGGTTTGATAATCCAAGGTAAGGCAACAATTCCAAACAAGGCGGATACGTTAGCAGGACTCAAGCCTAGTTCGTCTTTAAGAAAGAAGCTAACGGCTAACCGCGCTAATCCTAAAATACCTTGAACAAAATATACAGTAAGAATGGCGATTAACTCGGTACTTGGTTCTTGACCGAAGAAAATTTTTTCTTTCACTGAGTCTTTGACCTTGGACAAGCCAGAGGAGGAAATCAGCATTGCTTAATATTTTTTAATAATTATCAACTTTTATATCATATCTAACCTAGTCGAAAATCACTGCCAAAAGAGCGATATCTATCATCTACGCCATTTTGAGCCAACTAAATACCTGATCTGTAGTGAGATGAAGGGGAATATTGTCAGGTACAGGGATGCGATCGCCACCCGTGCATAACCTGGGCGATTGATGGGGAAAAAAAACTAAGATGGAGCGATCTTGGGGATCGATTAGCCAGCCTAATTGACAACCAGATTCAAGGCAGTGGAAAATGTTTCCTGTGACGCGGTTGGGGCTTTGTCCTGGTGATAAAATTTCAATTGTCCAATCAGGAGCGATTTGTACATTATCTATTGGCTCACCATCCTTGTTAAATCGGATGTTGTGCCATAACAAGACCGTCAGATCGGGAACAATTGAACGTCCGCCAACAGTACAACGTAACTCAGGAAAGGCGTAAGCGTATTTTATATCCTCCACAACTTCATTGATAGCACGCATAAGTCTTCCTTGAAGCCGCGAGTGTCTGCTTTTGGGCATAGGTTTTTGAAAGATTTGACCTTTGATATATTCACTAGCAGGTTTTGTTTCTGGTAGCTGCAAAAATTCTTCAAGCGTAAGGGATTGAGTTGTAGTTTTCATAGCAGGTTAGTTTAAAGTTACTTGCTTTTAGTCTAGTGTCAACTTTAAAGCGCGATCTCCAAGAAATAGAAGTTTGAGCAGTGAATCTTTTTAGAATCTCTGCCCAAGCTCATTTTAGATTTAGCTCAATACTTGTCTAAAAGTTACAAAACGCCTTTGGAACTAGGAATTGCCCCATTACGCCGAGGATCGATTTCCATTGCTAGGCGCAAGCTACGAGCAAAAGCTTTAAAGGTTGCTTCAATAATATGATGAGAATTAATGCCGTCGAGTTGACGTATATGCAAAGTCATTTGACTGTGATTGACGATCGCTACAAAAAATTCTCTTACTAACTGAGTATCGTAAGTTCCTACTCTTTGCGTGGGAATTTGCAACCCGTAGCTAAGATGGGGTCGTCCTGAAAAATCTAAAGCAACTTGGATTAAAGCCTCGTCTAAGGGCGCAAGAAAGTTCCCAAAACGGACAATTCCTTGGCGATCGCCCAAAGCTTTTCCGAATGCTTGTCCTAACGTAATCCCAACATCTTCATTAGTATGGTGATCGTCTATTTCTAGATCCCCTGTTGCTTGCACGTCTAAATCAATTAATCCGTGATTCGCTATTTGGTGCAGCATATGATCTAAAAAAGGTACACCTGTTGCTGCATTACATTTGCCCGTACCGTCTAAATTGACACTAACTTCTATATCGGTTTCTTTGGTCGTGCGTCGAATAGAAGCCGTGCGCGTAGGTATGGTAGGGAGAGAGGATAAGATTTGAGGATTTCTTGTCTGCATAAAACTAACTTAAAACTATCTATAATTCAATTTTGCCGGAATAGACGTAGCAGCGCTACGTCTCTACATTCCCATAATTTCGTAGCCTGCATCTACATACAAAATTTGCCCGGTAATACCACTTGCTAAATCGCTACACAAAAACGCGGCGGCGTTTCCTACTTCTAGCGGTGTTACTGTGCGACGTAAAGGTGCAACTTCTTCTACATGATGAATCATATCTAAAATTCCCCCGACGGCAGAAGAAGCCAAAGTCCGAATTGGCCCGGCGGAAATAGCATTGACTCGAATATTTTGCGCTCCCAATTCGGCGGCTAAGTAACGCACACTCATTTCTAACCCCGCTTTAGCTACACCCATAACGTTGTAGTTGGGAATTGCTCTTACTCCGCCTAAATAAGTCAGCGTGACAATACTACCGCCTTGGGTCATTAAAGGCTTTGCTGCACCGCTTAACTGTGCTAAAGAATAGGTGCTAATTTCTAAAGCTTGATTAAATCCTGCTCTAGAGGTATCGCTAAAGTCGCCAGTGAGGTCTTCTTTATTTGCAAAAGCTAAACAATGAATGAGTATATCTAACTTGCCCCATTTATCTGAAATCGTGTCAAAAGTTGCTTTAATCTGTTCGTCACTCTGCACATTGCAAGGTACAAATAAGCTGGGATTGAGGGGTTCTACAAGTTCTGCTACTTTCTTTTCCATTTTGCCACGCTCGTCTGGCAAATAGCTGATGCCGATATTTGCTCCGGCTTTGTGGAGTTGTTGAGCAATACCCCAAGCGATTGAGCGATTGTTAGCAATACCAGTTACTAAGGCATTTTTTCCAGTTAGATCGA
>CAJQOK010000159.1 GCA_905479905.1 uncultured Aliterella sp. | reverse complement strand
CGTCGCACCAAATGTCCTTGTTCTTCCGCTAGTCCAAAGTTCATTTCAATCCAGGCGCTGAGCGGATGAGCTTTAAATGCCGCAAGACTTCGCTCTATTGGTAAATCTGCGGTAATACTGTGACAAAGTTTGTCGTTACTTGGCTCGCAATGGATGGAACGCTCTAGAGTTTCGTCAATGACATTTTCTAATTTTACTTCCACGCCGAACAACTTACTCGCAACTCCAGCTACAGTTTGGCGGCGATTTTCTCGGCTACCTTCAGTTGACATAGTGGCGCTAGTACCGATGCAGAGCAATTTTTTACCGCAGCGTTCTTTAAGTTTGCGAATTAAGATGGCAACATCAGCACCTTGACGACCTCGATAGGTATGCAGTTCATCAACCACTAAAAACTTTAGGTTGGGGGAAGCAACCAAACTATTTTCATGGGTGCGAGAAAGCATCAACTCCAGCATTACGTAGTTGGTGAGCAGGATTTGGGGTGGGTTGTTTTGAATTTCTGTCTTTTTTGTCAAGCTTTCTTGTCCGGTGTATTTCTCTACGCGGATAGGGCTACCTGGAACTTGACTCAAAAATTTATCAAATTCTTCTTTTTGAGAGTTGATTAGGGCATTCATGGGGTAAACCAAAATTGCCCTAACGCCTTGAATTTCTGGATGACGCAGCAAATCGTCGAAAATTGGCACTACATAAGTCATGCTTTTTCCTGAACCTGTACCTGTAGTGAGAACGTAGGGTTTTTGGCGTTGGGCGGCGAGAAAGGCTTGTTGTTGGTGGTAGTGGAAGGTGTAGGGTTGACCGTTTCTTGAAAAGTAGCGATCGCAATCTGGATGTAATACATTCTGCTGTATTAATTCGGTAACTGTAGCCCCAGGTTTATAAGATGGATTGAGTTGCACTAACGGATCTGGCCAGAGTTTGCCGCGTTCAAGTTCTAGCTCAACAAATTTCTCTACTCTTGGTTCGCGGATTTTAAGAAAGCTTTTGATATAGCGGCGGTAGTCATCAATTACTTCATCGCGTAAGTTAAAAATATCGAGGGTAGCTGGAGAAGTGTAAGCGATTGAATTGTCAACTATACTCCCTGATTCTTGACTTGCAATTTGTGGCTCACTGCCTAGTCGTTGAGCGATTAGTTGATTCAATTGAGTAGCAAAGTCAGGAGTAAAGGTACTGGAGTTGAAAACTTCTTTCAATTTGGCAAAATCCCAAGTTTGAGGAATACCAGAAAATAGATAGTTTAGCTGTTCGGGGGTAAGCGATTCTACTTCAAAGCAGTCGAGACTTATCATCTCTTGACCGAGAAGAATGCTAGTGGCAGAAATTGCGCTTTCACCTTGTTTGAGTAAATCTTGGAGATTAAATACAGGTTTCATATAGTTTGCTGACTTTGTTAGTAAAGATAAATTAGCGATTTGAAAAAAAGAGAGACGGGAAGTAGAGTGATGAGCGATCGCAGTTGTGGTAAAAGTGAAACTAATACGCTATTATCACTTTTTGATTATTTAATTTGGTTTAAGTGCTTTGCTTTTCTGGCTTCCCATGTAGGGAGAAATGTCTGTAGACTGATTTGTAATTCTGGTAGCAACAGATTTATTTAAGGGAGGATTAAAAACATTAGGAGGCTAACATCTTATCCCAAGCTTCCAGCACTAATCGCTGAGTGCGGTATTCGCCAAATTGTTTAATTTCATTGTTTTTCAATACGCGGAATGTTTCGCTGGGAAAATCTGCGCCATAGACATCAGCAGGATCTAAAATATAGCGGAGTTCATCGCGGGTAAGTCCGTAAAGCTTGGCATAGTATGCGTCTAATTCTGCTCTTAATAATGCGCGTCTGTTGGGATTCCAAATAAAGGGTTCTCCGTCATATCCCATATCTTGAGCGAAGGGTTGCATATCCCAGGCGGTATAAACTAATTCGAGAACGCGATCACTAATAAATTTGGTATCTTTTTGGGTGTAGGCTTCTGGGGGAATGATAGGGAGTTGCTTGATTATGAAATAGCTAAGTGAAGCTCCACCTATTTTCTGACGTGTTATAAAGTCTAAAATTAAGCTATTCAAATTAGCTATTAGCAAAGCATACAGGTTAGGTGAATGTTTACTGCTAAAAATTAAGGGTGCTTTATGACCAATAGCAGCTTGAGGTAATAAGCTAAAAATAGCAGTACGCTCATCACTAGAACGACAGACATCTCTAAAACCTAAAAGCCAACCTTTCTTCCATTTATTACCCAACTTATTCTCTACTTCATCTCGATTAACCCAATAACGCGGTTTCACCTCAAAGCTTGAATCGCATTTTTCTACATCTGTCAAATTGCGTGTATCGCCACTATCTGAATAAGTCGCCCAACGATGATCAAACTGGTGAAACATCTTTGCTTCATAAAGTGGAACTAGATCCTTACCAGTTTCATTCCTAAACAACCCGCTATCATTTGACATATGAAACATAGTCATAAATGAAATACCCCAAGGGTTGCTACCTATGCGTTCATTTTCTAAAACAGGTACGCGCTGATAGATTTTTTTGGTTATTTCTGCATCAGTACGAGTTCTAAAAACTGGACAAGTGAGAGTATTGGGATTTAGTAATGCAATATCTTGAGGAGGTAAACAAAAAGTGCAATTCAGATTGTCTAACTGCTTTGTTTTAGTTCTATAGAATGCAAATTTAACGTTCTGGTTTAGTTTATTACCTACTGTCAAAAGTGAGAACTTTAAATAGGTTGCTATATCTGAAAATAATCTTTCACGATTCTCAAAATCATACAAGCTTACCAAAGCCTGACTTTGAATCAAATCACCAAAAAACTTTTTGCAAGTATCATCAGTAGCAATACCTGTAGGAACAATAACGCCAAGTCTGCCATTAGGAGAAATTAGCTTTCTCATGGTTTCAGCAAATACAGCGTAAGTATTGATATCTCCTACAGCAGTTAGCGGAAATCTGACTGACTCGCGGATAAATTTACTTTGCGCCTCAGCATCATGTTTTGCTGCTTCAAACGCTTGTCCTAAACTTGGATTAATTTTCGGTAATTCCTTAATCAACTTCTCCCGCGCTGCTTTATTTGCAGCATTGGCAATTTCAAGACTGCGGGAACCAAAAAACTCTTTTTCCTGTAACTTGATTCGTTCCCAAGGTGGATTACCCAACACGCAATCAAACCCATCAGTTTCAAACACTTCAGGAAATTCTAAAGCCCAATGGAAAAAATGCTTTTCTTGAGCTAATTTATTCGCTGCTTCCACTATCTTTTGTGTAGACGTATTCCCGCGCAATAGCTGAGTTAAAGCCGCAGTTGTCGGTAACAATTGCAAGTTCTGTTCAGTCAACGTCATAAAAAATGCCGCCGTCCACAAGTTGCAAGCTGAATAGTCTCGCCACCATTTTGAATCTTGACGACTCTGTTGATACTTGTCTTGCTTTTGCTTGACATTATCCGTCGTAACTTCTGCGATCGCACCTACATCTATAGCAGTTTGGGCATAATGCGATCGTTCCTCATCCAACTGCTCAAAAATTGATAATTGCCCCTGTAAATCTGTCTCCCGTTCCTGCTTATTCTGCTTGCGGTACTTGGACGACAGCGACTTATCATCTCCCGTTACCGCCTTATACGCCGCATCAGGAATGCCCTCTTTCAGACAATCCAAGTCCAGCACTCCTACTAGGGAATTACCACACTTAATCCGGTGGTCGAGAAAATTTAACGGCATCCCGCGATTAAAACCTTCAATCCACAATGCCACCTTACACAAATCCACCGCTAACGGGTTCAAATCCACGCCATAGATACAGTTTTGAACAACATCCCGAATTGCCTTGCGTAAAGGTTCTGGTGCTGGTTGCGTCTCCCCAGTGCGACAAATCGCCA
>CAJQOK010000158.1 GCA_905479905.1 uncultured Aliterella sp. | reverse complement strand
AAATTTGGGGCTAGGTTATTAATAGGCTGACCACTTGCTAAAGTTTCGTACCATTGAAGAAACAAACTGGCGTGGGGTAAGTTTTTAGTTTCAATGTGATTAATTTGCGATTCTACGGAAAACTGACACCACTCAAAACTTCGGCTAATTAAGAGTTGCTTAGAGTTAACCTGATTACGACTTTCAAAAATATACACTCGGTCGATACCGCAAGCTTTACCCAAAGCCGCAAGCGCCTGGTTAATAGCTGTCGTAAAATCTGTAATGGTAAGTAAATGATTAGTAGCGGCGGCGACACCTGCGAGTACGCGATCGCAATTTCTCTGGGTTGCTTCGGCAAGTTTGCGATCGCCTATATCTCTTTGAATTGCCACATAACATAATAGTTTACCTGTACTATCACGCACGGCAAAAGCTGATAAATCTATATCTACTATCATGCCATTTTTTGTAATACTACAGGCTTGACCTTGATAGGTGTCATACTTTTCTAACGACTCCATTACCAGCGCAAACTCTACTTCACCTAAATGAATTGTCGGTTTTTTATCCTTAAGTTCTTGGTCACTGTAACCTAGAAGTAAGCGATGAGCCGTATTTTGTTCTAGGTAATAACCTTGAGGATCGACGATCGCAATTCCATCGTTATCATTAGCAATAATTTGTTTATATAGATTGAGTTTTTCTTCCATTTGCTGTTGAAGGGCGATATCTTTGATTGTCACTTGCTATACCTTTCACTTTTTTAAATAGAGACTGTGTTGAAACTTGATATATTTGCTTGTTTCGCCACTATTTTTGACTGTAATTAAGACTATTTATCTCAACTTTTTTAACTCAAGCTAAAACCAGCTTTTTCGATAATTTCTCTTGATATTAAGTTTGTATTATGTTTTTTATTACACATCAACCTTTTAAATAGTTTCTTAACTTTTATCTAACAATAAAATTTTTAGCTCATTCTAATAAAGGTTTTGTATCAAGATTATTCATGTTATTTGATAATATAGACAATCAAATAAATTCATCAAGCAGATTAATTTATTGCTGGGGGCTAAAAGTTTTCTCAATGTACGCAAATTATTTAGATTACAAACAAAGGTTAAATGGTTTGAAAAATGATTAAAAACCACAGAGTTTTTTATTAACATTAGGAAATAAAATTTAACTGTAAGCATTGTAACTTTTCAAAAAATAATCAGGTAGTATAAAGTAAATTTAGGATATCTAAACAAGTTTTTAAAACAGCAGTCAAAAAAATATGAATAATCAAAATTTAAGAATTGTCTCCTTGCTCCCTAGTGCTACAGAGATTGTAGCGGCATTGGGACTAAATTCGGCAATTGTTGGGCGTAGTCACGAGTGCGACTATCCTCCAGAAATTCAAAATCTGCCAGTGTGTACCCAGGCACGTTTAGACTCAAAAAAGCCTAGTGGAAAAATTCACGATGATGTTACTGATATTGTGGAATCTGCTTTAAGCATTTATCAAATAAAAATTGATACTTTACAACAGTTACAACCAACTCACATAATGACTCAAGATCAGTGCGATGTCTGTGCTGTTAGTCTCGCTGAAGTAGAAAAAGCGGTAGCAAACTTAGGAGATACGCACCCCAAAATTATTTCTTTGCAACCAAATGTAATTACCGATCTTTGGTCAGATATTGAGCGGGTAGCAGAAGAATTAGGAGTTGAATCTAAGCGCTTAGTAGAAGACATGGAAGCACGAGTAAAAATTTGCGCCCAAAAAACTCAACAACTCTCGATTATGGAACGTCCAAGTGTTGCTTGTATAGAGTGGACAGATCCTTTAATGATTGCAGCAAATTGGATTCCCGAATTAATAACTTTTGCGGGTGGACAATGTTTATTTAGCGTTGCTGGTAAAAATGCGCCTCAAGTAACGTGGGAAACTTTAGTTGCTACAAATCCTGATGTAATTATATTTATGCCTTGTGGGTTTGATTTAGCGCGGACTCGCACCGAAGCAATGGTATTAACCAATCGTCCTGAATGGCAAAATCTCCAAGCGGTAAAGAGTGGAAGAGTGTACATCACTGATGGTAATTCTTACTTCAACCGTCCGGGTCCTAGATTGGTCGATTCAGTAGAAATTTTGGCAGAGGTTTTACACCCAGAAATTTTTGCCTATGGGTACAAAATGCAGGCGTGGGATGTAATGTAGAGGCGTTGTATTTCTCTCTATATATTCCTAAAATTCTCAACTAAAAAGTCCTCTCTAGATTTAGAGAGGACGGTAACAGGTATTTCACTTATGCTTGAGCGTTAATTAGAATTATTTGTAGCCGGATCGGGACTGTTTTCAGTTGTACTTGTACTATTTTCCGTTGTAGTTGTACTTTGCATATCTGAACTGCTAGAAGTATCGCTTTTTGGCGATGCTGTTTCTGTTGTAGTCGTACTTTGTGTATTTGAACTACTCGAAGTGTCGCTTTTTGGCGGTGCTGTTTCTGTTGCGGGTACTTGTTTTGCTGCGGGGGATGGCTGTGTAGCGGGAGGAACAGTAATATTAATATTCTGTGCTGGAGCCGCCGCAGAGGGTTTAGGTGCGGGAGAAGCTTGTTGTTGGGGAACAGGAACTAAAACGTCTCTAGTTTTTTCGATAATTTTGGTTTCTGTTCTAATTTCAGGAGAGGGGCTAGGCTCTACTCTATTGGGTACAGGTACTACTACCGGAGTAACAGTATTGACGACATCATTACTTTGGTTTGCAAACCATACTGCACCCGCCGTTATAGCCGCTAAAGATGCCAACAAAATACCAATTAATAAACCGCGTCCGGCATTTTCATTATCACGGGCAACTAACCCGTCTTCTTGGTAACTTTCAGCCACTTGACCGTTTACAAAACCATCTTTATAGGCATTAGAGCCACTTACAGTTTCAGTAGTTTTAGTTACATCAACGCGACCGTCAGTAGTATTGTGTATTTCTTTACTAACTTTATTACCGTAGTTTTGGGGTTCGTTTGGGTTAGACATAATATTGATAAAACTCTCTTTAGTAGTTAAAATTGGCGGATTATTAGCAACTTATAAAAATACTTAGGTAGTATTTTTATGTCTTATTTGTTACTTAAGCTGTAGTTGTTATTAGAATAGCTTTTGCGATCGCCCAATCGGCTCTATCTACAGATGTGATTAGATCGTCTATCTAAGGACTGATTACGATCGCAAATAATTAATACTGCATCCCTAATTTTTGAGTGGTAAGTGGTAGTTTCTTGTCAATCTAGGGAATCCTATAGATAGAGAAAATACTAATTAACCTTATATGACTACTGCTATCGAGTTTGGTTGTTTGGTGCGATCGCGCAACTCACTTTTAGGAATTGGCAAAGTTACGGAAATAACTCCCGATCATGCTGTTGTTGAGTATTTTTGCTCTATGAAGCAACGTATCCACAAAACCTTACCTCTAGACTCGCTGCAAAGGGTTAGGCTACCAAAACAGACGCGCTGCTATCTCTACGTAGAAGACAAAGAAACCTGGACGATTGGCAGAGTTTACGCGGAGGACAACTATGAGTATCAAATTGATTTGCCCGATCGCCAGACGATAGTAGCAATAGAACAAGAAATTTATGTACGTTGCGATCGCCCGATTACAGATCCAATCGAAATATTAGCAATGAAGGGTCACGAAACGCCTTATTTTCACGCCAAGCGATCGCGTTTCGTGCAATCTCTACTGCAACAACGGGCTGTTAGTCGCGGAATGACGGGACTTATCTCAGCAAATATCGCCCTTTATCCCCATCAAGTAGAAGTTGTCCGGCGCGTACTTGAAGACCCCATTGGGCGCTATTTGTTGGCGGATGAGGTGGGACTCGGAAAGACAATTGAAGCGGGAGCTATATTGCGGCAATACCTGCTAGACGAGCCTCGCAAACAAGCCTTAATCGTAGTTCCTCAATACCTTTTAGCACAATGGCAGCAAGAGTTAGAAACTAAGTTTTATCTGTCCAACTTTGCCAAACGAGTACAGTTAATTGCGGTGGAAGATTGGCAGA
>CAJQOK010000157.1 GCA_905479905.1 uncultured Aliterella sp. | reverse complement strand
GTCATCGGCGAGGCTTCAGCAACAGAGTTTATAGTTCCGTCTTCAACTATTGTCTTTAATCCAGAAACAGACATTCTAGAAGCTCAAGCGATTATCCCTCAAGAAATTAGCACTCCAGGTCGTGCTTTTCCTCCAGCCTGTTTTGCTGCTGAAAGAGTATCTATTGCCGATATAAATGCCGCCGGACTGCCCATTGAAGAAAGCGACTATGTAGGCTTGGGCGCAGGGATGGGTAGTTTTACTTGGGCTGATACAATGCGTTGCTTTGGTGTAAAAACCGAGCAAATTGTGATTTTAGGAATTGAGAAAAAGCCCTACGGTCGCTATCAACGTTTATGCCAAAACTCGCAAATTCCCGCCCACGAGCGGCTGCGCTCCGGCTCTGACTCTTGCCCAGACAATATTTGGGGCTGGCCTGGCTATGCTTGGAGAGAGTCGTTTAAAGAGTTTTTTAGAGGACAAGTTAGTTCGTCAATTAAGCATTTGTGGCAAGTATTTTCCGAACCAGTGTTGGCAGATACTTATACGCCCAAGTCCGGCGATGTATTTGCCTCTGTAGACCGGGAAGCGGCGCGAATTGGCTGGGAAAAAATGCTGCGTTATGGTCGCTTTCGGGCAATTCGTAAAACTGAAGATGGGCGTTATGTTATTGCTTATTCTCGCACTCAAGGCGATCGCCAAGATCATCGTTTTTTAATTACTCGCTACATCCATATGGCTCCCGGCTATCCAGCAATTAAGTTTTTACCAGACTTGCAAGCCTACCGGGAAAAATACCGCGATTTTAAATCAGTAGTCAATGCTTACGAAGAACACGAACACGTCTATAAGCAATTAACTAGCAAAGGTGGGAGCATTATTGTCAGAGGTAGAGGCATTGTTGCTTCGCGAATTATTCAGCGCGTATCAGAAATTCGCCGCCAAAACCCCAAAGTAACAGTTTTGCATTTAATGCGACTTCCTAAACCCGAAGGGAACAAGTTTGGAGTCGCCCAGCGTAAAACCGAAAATCAGTGGGAATTTCAGCCCTACAACTGGCCCAAAGGCACATGGGGGGGTGATATGAAGAAACGCCTAGAAGAAGGCAGTCCCGTCGAACGCCAGCGCTTGCTCACTGATTGGGGCGGCACTACTACCGCCGACCGCTCCGACTGGAAGCAAATTGTTAGTAAAGGATTACAAGAAGGGTGGTATGCGATCGCATTTGGGAAAGTAAATCGAGTTGAGCAAGACGATCAAGGGCGCTTAGTTACTTACTTAGAAAGCAGCAATATCAAGGGCGAAAGCAAGCTCAATGCTGACTTTATTATCGATTCTACGGGACTTGAGGCTAAACCCTCAGCAAGTCCTTTTCTCAACGATTTAGTTACTCATTACAGCTTACCGCTCAACCCCCTAGGACGGCTACAGGTCGCTAATGACTTCGAGCTTGTAGAGATGCGAAACGATCGCGCGCGGATGTATGCATCCGGGGTAATGACTCTTGGCGGCCCCTACGCCCCCGTAGATACATTTTTAGGGTTGCAGTACGCGGCGCAGTGTGCGGCGGATGGTTTAGCTAGAGCGCGCGCGCCAAAAGCAAGCCGTCTCAATGGTTTGGGTTCTTTTATCCAATGGATTAAGTGGGCAACTAATCAAACACCATGACACCTATTTTATTTGGACGTTGGCAAACGCGGATATTTTTATTAGCAACAATCGGACTAATTGTGAGTTTACCTTTGGCTTTGGGCATTATTGGCCCCACTCCCGACGGTAATTTTCACCCGATTTTCTTTTGGGTAGTATTTTGGGTAGGGGTTTTAGGCTTACTTTGGGACATCCTTTACAACTACTTACAACAGTATTTGTGGGATCACGATTGGCCCGGCGCTTTTCAATTTTTTGCCTGCATTGCCGAAGGTATTGTTTTAGGGTTGCTACTTAAGTTTGTTGGCTTACCTTTTATAGCCCGCAATGTATTTAACTTACCTTGGTTTATCGTTCATTACACTGCGCTTTCCATAATCGCTTACTTCTTATCTTGGGCTATGATGCGAATATTATTTCCCCGGTGGCGCTTTAGAGGCGGTAAATGGATTTAAACGTTTTGTAGAGACGTTGCGCTGCAACGTCTTTATTTTCCTGATATGTTAAGAAACCTTAACTATATTAAAGTTTTTAGACTTTTATGTGTAGAGTTGCAAGCAACCTGATAAATTTAATATTATCAGTACATTTACTTAAAAGTATTCTATGAAACCTACACAAAAATCGACTAACTTAGGATCCACAATAGCTATGGGCGTTGCAGTGGCTTTAACAAGTGTCAGTATTATTACAATCATGTCAGCTTTTTAGGAATGAACCAGTCTAAGACTTTTAATATTGCTTTACAATACCTTTTCATAAATGAGAAGGTATATTTTTTTGGAGAAATCAAAGACGCTGAAGTAAGTTGCGTCCGTGAGTATCTGTTCCGCAGGTACTCAACAAACCATGAATAGCAGCAAGGTTGTGTACTTGTT
>CAJQOK010000156.1 GCA_905479905.1 uncultured Aliterella sp. | reverse complement strand
GATCGCGATCGCACATTATTTTCTAATTCCTCAGCTTGGGCGGTGATGGGCTTTTTAGTAATTACCTTCAATATTGTTGATTCGCGTAGACTATGCTTGACGATTCGATCTTCTAAGCTATGAAAACTAATTACAACTATTCTGCCCCCCGGTACAAGGGAAATGGGAGCGCGAATTAGAAAATTCTCTATAGCTGTTAATTCTTCATTAACAACAATCCGCAAAGCTTGAAATACGCGGGTTGCGGGGTGAATCCTACCATAACGATACTGTTTTGGTACGGAATAAGCGATCGCCTCTGCGAGTTCTGTAGTAGTTGCAAAGGGGCGTTTTTCTACTATTCTTCTGGCGATGCGCCGCGATAGTCTTTCCTCGCCGTACTTAAAGAAAATATTTGCCAGATCGTTTTCATCCCAATCATTAATTACCTCTGCGGCGGTCAAATCTCGTCTTCTATCCATCCGCATATCTAAAGGCGCTGTATTGCGAAAACTAAAGCCACGTTCTGCTGTATCGAGGTGGTAAGAGCTAACGCCCAAATCTGCAATTATTCCATCAAAAGAGGCTGTTTTATACTCAAAATCGGCAAAACTGCTTAAAATAAATTCAATGCGATCGCTATATTCCCCAAGACGTTGATTAGCGGCGATAATTGCCTGTTCGTCCCAATCTAAGGCTGTAACTTTAACATTGGGATACGCCTGTAAAATCGCCTGACTATGACCGCCACCGCCTACGGTAGCATCTAAATAATGCCCCCCAGAACGAATAGCTAAAGCAGAAATTACCTCTTGACTTAAAACAGGTATATGAAAAAATGCCTGTAACTCGTCTTCCTCAACACCAAGCTCCATATAATTAAAAAAGCGATTACAAAAAAGTTAAACATCAAGCACTTAATATCTATAGTGCCTACTTACTTCAACTTACCGCTAATTTATAAGTATTTTTGGCGGAATCATCTAAATAAGCACTCCAACAGTAAATTAACCACCTATGGCAAGAATAGAAACTAGAACCGAACCCATGGTGCTAAACATGGGGCCTCACCACCCCTCAATGCACGGAGTGATGAGACTAATCGTCACTTTGGATGGGGAAGACGTAGTAGATTGTGAGCCTGTAATGGGCTACCTGCATCGCGGAATGGAGAAAATAGCCGAAAACCGCACAAATATCATGTACGTTCCTTACGTGAGTCGCTGGGACTACGCGGCTGGGATGTTTAATGAAGCCGTTAGCGTCAACGCGCCAGAAAAATTAGCAAATATTCCCGTTCCCAAACGCGCCAGCTACATTCGCGTAATTATGCTGGAATTAAACCGGATTGCTAATCATTTGCTGTGGTTAGGGCCATTTATGGCTGATGTAGGCGCTCAAACTCCATTTTTCTACATTTTCCGCGAACGGGAGATGATTTACGATTTGTGGGAAGCTGCTACAGGCTACCGGATGGTAAATAATAATTACTTCCGTATTGGTGGGGTTGCGGTAGATTTACCTTACGGTTGGGTAGATAAATGCGTAGAATTTATTGAGTATTTTTACCCCAAAGTTGATGAGTACGAACGTTTAATTACTAACAATCCCATTTTTAGAAGACGGGTTGAAGGTATTGGGACAATTAGCCGCGAAGATGCGATTAATTGGGGGCTTTCGGGGCCAATGTTACGCGCTTCTGGGGTAAAGTGGGACTTGAGAAAAGTTGACCATTACGAATGTTATGACGATTTTGATTGGGATGTACAGTGGGAAACGGCAGGAGACTGTTTTGCGCGGTATCTGGTGCGAATTCGAGAAATGCGCGAATCGGTCAAAATTCTCCGTCAAGCAATTAAAGCGCTTCCCGGTGGCCCTTTTGAAAACTTAGAGGCTAAACGCCTTGCTGAAGGCGCAAAATCGGAATGGAATGGTTTTGACTACCAGTACATTAGTAAAAAAGTTGCGCCTACATTTAAAATTCCCAAAGGCGAACATTATGCGCGCGTTGAAAGCGGTAAAGGTGAGTTAGGTATTTATCTCGTTGGCGATGATAATGTTTTCCCTTGGCGGTGGAAAATTCGTGCTGCGGACTTCAATAACTTGCAAATTTTTCCTCACATTGTCCGAGGCGTAAAAGTTGCGGATATTGTGACAATCTTGGGTAGCATTGACATCATTATGGGATCGGTAGATCGTTAGAACCTTTGGGGCGCAATAACTTACGCCCCATTACAATCGTTTTTGTATTTCTGGTAGACCGTTGAGACTTGACTTAGAAAATAATTTTAATTTGTTGTTAACTGACATTATTGTTAATTGTATTAAGGCAAAAGGCGGCGCTATTACCTTTGCAGATTTTATGGAGTTGGCGCTATACCATCCCCAGTATGGTTATTACACTACAAAAGCTGTAGATATTGGGGCGCAAGGTGATTTTTTCACGTCTCCACACCTGGGTAAAGATTTTGGCGAACTCTTAGCGGTACAATTTGCCCAGATGTGGGAGATTATGGGACAACCCGCAACCTTTACCCTGGTAGAAATGGGTGCAGGACAAGGTATTTTGGCTGTTGATATTCTTAAATATTTGTACAAGCATTACCGCAAGTTTTTTGACTGCTTACAGTACATTATTGTTGAAGTATCCCCAAGCCTAAAGCAGCAACAACAGCAACTATTGCAAGGTGTAGCTGATAAAGTTAAATGGTGCAGCTTAGAAGAAATACCTACTAATTCAATTATTGGCTGTGCTTTTTCTAATGAACTTGTCGATGCGATGCCTGTTAATTTATTTTCGCTGCAAGATGGGCAATTAGGGGAAATATATATAACGTCCGAAGACAATACTTTTATAGAAGTAGTAAGCACTCCCTCTACGCCAAAAATAGCTCAGTATTTCGACTTAGTGGGAGTAAACTTAGCGCAATTAGCAAGTAACTACCGTAGTGAAATTAATTTAGCGGCTTTGGAATGGCTGAGTAAAGTAAGCCAGAAATTGCAGCAAGGGTATTTGTTAACTATTGATTATGGCTACACGGCGGCGCGTTATTATAACCCCATGCGATCGCAAGGAACTTTGCAATGCTACTATCGCCACAAATACCATAACAACCCGTACATAAATATCGGTGAGCAAGATATCACGGCTCATGTAG
The DNA here is from genome assembly GCA_905479905.1 of uncultured Aliterella sp. Taxonomy (GTDB): domain Bacteria; phylum Cyanobacteriota; class Cyanobacteriia; order Cyanobacteriales; family Chroococcidiopsidaceae; genus Aliterella. The sequence continues at coordinate 1,930 of CAJQOK010000156.1, read as the reverse complement.
ATTTTACGGCTTTAGAGCGTTGGGGCGATCGCTGTGGCTTACAAAAAGTTGGGTTTACTCAGCAAGGATTATTTTTGATGGCTTTAGGATTGGGAGAGCGAATTGCAGCAATTTCGACCGAAAACGCCAATAATTTAGAGCAATTACTTCAACGCCGCGAAACCTTGCATCAGCTAATAAATCCTCAAGGATTAGGTGGTTTTGGCGTTTTAGTCCAAAATAAAGGATTGTTGCCTAATATTCCTTTAAAAGGTTTGACGGCTTAAGAAATTCTCTTATCTGTAGAGATTACGAGCTTTTTTGACTTTAAAGTCATTAAATTAAAACTGATACCGTTACAAAAAAGTTAATTATGACTTCCCACGATTTGTTTATGTTAGTGTTGCTGCTTTCCCCTGGACTTTTGCTATCAGTGATAATTATGGTAACTTTTGCAGCAGGTGGTTAATTTCAGTACAGATACTTTTATCTAAAATATCCAAAAATAAGCTGGAGGTACACAAGTGAAAGTTGCTGTCTTCAGCACCAAGTCTTACGATCGCACTTTTTTAGAAGCTGCTAATGTTGAAGGTAGACACGAATTAGTTTTTTTTGAACCCCGCTTAACTTGCGAAACTACCGTATTAGCTACAGGATCGCAAGCAGTTTGTGCTTTTGTCAACGATGAACTAAATGCTCAAACTCTTAGCAAATTGGCAAGTTTGGGCATAAAATTAATTGCGTTGCGATCGGCGGGTTTCAACAATGTAGATTTAGTAAAAGCTGAGGAGTTAAAACTAACTGTTGTCCGCGTACCCGCCTATTCTCCCTATGCTGTTGCTGAACATACTATTGGCTTAATTCTCGCTCTCAATCGGCGTATACCTCGCGCTTACAACCGCGTCCGCGAGGGGAATTTTTCTTTAGAAGGGCTTTTAGGTTTCGATCTTAATGGTAAAACGGCGGGGATCGTTGGTACAGGCAGAATTGGCACGATTACAGCCCAAATACTCCAAGGTTTTGGCTGTAAGGTATTGGCTTACGACAATTCGCCTCCAGATGATCAAAACGTAGAATATGTATCGTTTCCGCAACTACTAGCGGCGGCGGATATTGTTAGTTTGCATTGTCCTTTAACTCCTGAAACTCATCACCTAATCAACGCTCAAACAGTAGCGCAAATGAAAACAGGTGCTATGCTAATCAACACGAGTCGCGGGGCTTTAATTGATACCAAAGCGGTAGTTACTGGCTTAAAATCCGGTAAAATCGGCTATCTTGGCTTAGATGTGTACGAAAAGGAGGGAGATTTATTTTTTGAAGACTTATCAAGTGCAGTCATTCAAGACGATCTTTTTGAACGTCTGCTTACTTTTCCCAATGTCTTAATTACCGGACATCAATCTTTTTTCACTATTGAAGCTGTGAAAAGTATTGCCGAAACTACTTTGTCAAATATCTCTGACTTTGAACAGGGTAATTGCTCTAATCAAGTGAAGTCAAGTCAACACCACTGAGGTACATACATCAACTATAGGAATAGAAACTTTAGTTTTGATCGCTAATGCTATCTACCTTGGAGTTGATGAATCATTTTTTGAGAGCTAGTAAGGTTAGACAATAGTTAAAACCGTTTTCTCTCTTTCCGAGGCGGTGCTGATAGCCAAGAGATTGCCTAGTAAACGATCTGGGCGTTGTCATTTCCAAAAATCAACACACTAAAAAATTATGGAATCCCAAGTGCAACAACAAGAATACACAGATACCCAAAACATTAAGGTATCAGCCCCAGGAACTATGGTTACTATAGAGCCAAATACAGACGATCAGTGGACGCGCGTAGGTTCTCAAGTTTCAGGGTTTTTTGCTCAATTACCCGAAATAATCGGCAATTTTTGGGAAAATTATAAGCAGCCAATTACTAGCCTAGGATTAATTTTTGCTGCAATTA
>CAJQOK010000155.1 GCA_905479905.1 uncultured Aliterella sp. | reverse complement strand
CGGCAGTTATTGTGGGTATGCTGGCTCATGGGGCGGTGGATACTGTGTGGTATCGTCCCGAAATTAATACAGTTTGGTGGTTAATGGTGGCTTTAATTGCTAGTTTTTACTCTAATCCATCCGTACAATTACTACTAAAGGAGTAGTAATTAAACGAGAATCTGAGCTAAAGTACCTACAAAATTAGTTGGAGTAACACTCTCAGTTTCTCTTTGTTTTTCTACCTTGGTGTATTTACTATGCAACATTCTTCAGTGTCACTAGCAGGTCAAACAGTTTTAGTGACAGGAGCTAGTGGCTTCATTGGGCAACAGTTGTGCAATCGGCTTCAGATTGCTGGCGCTGAGATTCACGGAATTTCTCGAAGCAAACAGCCTTTTTGTAATTCCTTGCGTTGGTGGCAGGGAGACGTGGCAAACTTGGAAGATATGCGGCGCATTTTAACGGCGGTCAAGCCTGATGTAATTTTTCACTTGGCAAGTTATGTTTCTGGCGATCGCAGTCTCAAAGCTGTACTCCCGACCTTGCACAGCAATTTGATTAGTACGGTCAATTTGCTAACTTTAGTTGCCGATCTAGGGTGTCGGCGGCTAGTTTTGGCAGGTTCCCTCGAAGAACCAGAATTAGGGGAACTAGCCATTGCTGCGTCGCCTTACGCGGCGGCTAAATGGTCTGCAAGCGTCTATGCGCGAATGTTTCATCAGCTTTATCAAGTTCCGGTAGTTGGAGCGAGACTATTTATGGTGTATGGCCCCGCGCAAAAGGATCTAAATAAGCTAATTCCCCACGTGACGCTTTCTCTATTGCGAGGTGAAGCGCCAAAACTGAGCAGTGGTCAGCGTCTAGTAGATTGGATTTATGTTAGTGATGTAGTAGACGGTTTAATGGCGGCGGCTCAAACTAGCAACATTGATGGTGAAAACTTTGATTTTGGTTCTAGTACCTTGACTCCAATTTCTACAATTGTCGATCACCTCAATCAGTTAATTGACCCTAGCATCAAACCATTATTTGGCGCTTTGAAAAATCGCCCAATGGAACAAGTTCGCGTTGCCGATATTGCGAGTGCGGGCGATCGCTTAGGTTGGCATCCTCAAACTTCTCTTGAAGATGGACTAGCGCAAACCGTCGCCTGGTACGATGCTAATATGAACTAGCTTCTTTTTACTACTGATCTTAGCTATGCCAACAATTGATTAACCTTAATCCCGATAATAATTGCACCATTAATAGCACAGCAATTAAGCCATTTAAGGTTAAGTGTACGGGAGTTGCCCACAGGCGGCGACGGAAACGTAAAATAACTGTGGCGCTAGTAGCAAGTAAAGTAACAAGCGCGATCGCACTTAAGCGATGAGTAGCACCAGAAACTAACTTCAAAGCAAATTCCTCTAGCAGCCACACAATTGTAGTTAATGATAATAAGCTAAGACCTAGATATTTGTGAACTTTTTGCATATTAAAAGTTTGCATTACATCTAGTCCACTTCTACCTAGTCTGGCGTTGTGGTAGCGCCACCCATAAGTCGCTACCACCGCCGCTAATCCAACAATTATTAATCCACTAATCGGATGTAACCAAATCATCGATAAAGCCACAAATAAATATTTCTAGTTTTACTTACTCTTTTTCGTACATCTGCTTATGTTTAGCAAGCAACTGGAGGTATTTAGGATTAGTTTTTGCTTCTGTCCACTTTAGTTTAAATATTGCCGCCGATTCAGCTTTAATTGGATCTACTTCATTGGGTAAAATCTCTTGTCTTGCTGCCATTACGGCAGCTTTTGTTAGTTCTTTCTGGGGATTTTGCTTATATTTTCTACCGCTTTTATGATTTGCATACCTGCGCGATCGCGTATAACCCATTTGGATAAATTTACGCGCCATATCTGCGCCCACAAAGTCATCTTTGTCAAGATATTCTAGAAACATCTCATAAATTTTTTCGCTTGATTGGTGGGCAATTTCGGGGTTTTTAAATCGCCAGTAAGGGAGAATTTCAGACTTGTAAGGTTCTACTAAAAGTACACCCTGTTCGCCTTTACCGACGCGATAAAGGTCTGGGCGATCGCGAAAATCAATAGTTTTAAAATCTAGGGAATAATCAAAAGGTATCATTTAGAATACTTAGAGACGTTGCCTAAACGTCTCTATACAGTAAGTGTTTAAAAACTAATTTTTACCAGTAACTTTGTCAGCTAATTTTTCTACGCCTTCAACAGCTTTTTCAATGATGTTTTCCTCAGGATTTTCTTTCCTGTATTCCTTCGCATTTTCCTCAAAGACTTTATCCATGTTTTTTTCCGCTTTTAATTGCTCCTCATAAGCTTGTTCGCGATCGCTTACCGATTGACTTTGACTGTCCATTTCCTGCATAGTTGAAGTTGCGGCAAAACTTGGCTGACTGCTAACAGCAAAGCTAGAGAGACTAATAAAACCAACCAACAAAATTACCAAGACTTTTCGCAAAAAAATAGCTAAAACTTGTTGCATAAAATGCTCCTTATTTCTTGACTTGTAAGGCTACAGTGCGAATAGGCAATGTATCCCAGTTATTAAATTAAAATTACGCAACAGATGTTACCCATGCCTACTATCCAAAGGTACATTCAATTATTAAGCAGTTGTAGCAAAGCGATCCCTCTACTACAACTGCTGATTATTTGACCTTAAGCATCATCTAAAGCGGCAATTCCAGGAAGTTCTTTACCTTCTAATAGCTCCAAACTAGCACCCCCACCCGTAGAAATATGACTCATTTGGTCAGCAAGTCCTACCTTTTCTACCGCCGCTACTGAATCACCACCACCAATAATAGTAGCAGCGCCCGTTTTGGTAAGATCGGCTAAAGAATAAGCGATCGCTTCTGTCCCTTTTGCAAACTTATCAAACTCAAATACACCCATTGGGCCATTCCAAATCACGCTCTTGCAATCTGCTAAAGCCTCTTGAAAAGTTTTAATTGAGTCGGGGCCAATATCTAAACCCATGCCATCATCGGGAATGTTGTCAATACTAACTGTTTGAGCATTAGCATCAGCAGCAAACTTATCAGCGACAACTACATCAGTAGGCAATAATAACGCCACGCCGCGCTCTTTTGCCTTAGCTTCCAATGATTTAGCAAGTTCTAGCTTATCTTCTTCTACCAAAGACTTACCGACACTAATTCCCCGCGCCTTGTAAAAGGTAAAAATCATCCCTCCACCGAGAAGCAATTTGTCACACTTATCGATCAAAGTTTCAATTACGCCAATTTTACTAGAAACTTTAGAGCCGCCAATAATTGCCGCCAAAGGACGCTGAGGATTTTCAATCGCGTTTTGTAAGTATTTCAACTCTTTTTCGATCAAATAGCCAGCCACCGAAGGGCTGAGGTAGTGAGTTACGCCTTCGGTTGAAGCATGGGCGCGGTGTGCTGTCCCAAAAGCGTCATTTACATACACATCAGCATTAGCAGCTAATTGTTTGGCAAATTCGGGATCGTTTTTTTCTTCTTCAGGATGGAAGCGGA
>CAJQOK010000154.1 GCA_905479905.1 uncultured Aliterella sp. | reverse complement strand
GAAATTACGTGCAGTTGATTGTTTTTTTTCAACTGATACCACAAACCGTCTGGGGCGTTGAGATTTCTGCTGCTAGACATTCCTGGGCTTGCAGACATATATAGGGGGTCAATCCCGGCGGTTACTCCCAAAGATTGCTCGTAATTATAGTAATAATGCAGAGGTATATCGGCTACAGGCAAATCTAGTAGCCCTTCATAGAACTGCCTAGCGATTTCCATATCTGATACCATTATGGTGTGGACTTTGGGGGCGCTAGTAAGAAACATCCACATTGCCCCAGCGTAGGCTACTAAGAGCATGACCATTATACCTTGAGTAGAAAGCAGACTATCAAGGGGTAAAGAGAAAAATGCGCCTAAAGTAGTGGAATGGACTAATACCATAGCAAATGATAAAAATTTAGTTAGTAATTTTAGTGTATCAAAACTATAAAAAATTCTTCTTTAGCACGCCGCAATATAAAAATCGCCTTAAAGTATCTAATAAGTTCTTTAAAGCGATCGCAGCACCCGCTAAAATAGCCTTAATAAATCAACAGCGATCCACCTTCTCGAATCACAGCGCGCCTGTCTTGGTCGAGTGTCGGGTTTTCAGCGTCGCTATTTGCTGGTTTTTGAACTTGTTTTGCTAGTCTCAAACTCTCTCCTAGCATTAGTTGCGAACGATTGTAGGGAGCTTCGGCGAAAATACTAGGATGGGGATTGAGTGCATTTAGGATTAGCACTTACCCTGGGAGCGACTTCTACTAACGGTAGCCCAATTAATACAGTCCTGGCAACTTGGCTAACTATTTTTGCAGCAATCATTTTTTTCTCGAATTTTTTATTTGCTGTTCTAAAAAAAATATACTTTGAAGCATTCATACTTAAAATAATTACATCCCTTAAAAATTATTTTTGTATAAATGCTTCTTTTTAGTTAAGCTTCATTCCACAACTGGCGAATTTCATCGGGTAGAAAGCCAGCAACTTCTTTAATTCGGGCTTCAGACAACTCATCTTTGGTTGCCCAAAATACTGCTTTTACTACTGTTTCTGCACCTACCGCTCTAGGTAAACCCGCTTCTTGATTAATCCTAAACAAGAAAGTACCAGACTTAATTTTTAAGGGTGGTCTAACTCTACTTAAAAACCGAGTAATAGGGTTAGTATCGTTCCACAAATCAGCGATTTCATTTTGCAATGCTTTATCTTCTGTGGGTTCGACCATTTCGTGGAGTTCGCTAGCAACGCGGTCAGAAGCTTCTTTTGTCATCATATCTCGCATGGTGCGAAACACTACTTCTGTAATATCTCTAGCATCAAAAATATCTTCCAAATTTCCCCGAATTGCTACTTTTTCTAAAAAAGGCATATCATCGGTTGCAATTGCTACAGAAGGCCCTTCATTGAGAGCTTCGGGAGGGTTTGCCTCCATTCTTTCCAAAATTTTGCGCCCTTTTTCGGTAAGCTCTGCGGCTTTAAAAGTAATCAAATGAGGCAATGGGCCGTCTGGCGAACCATAAGAATTAGCAATTCTTAAATCAAATTCTTTAGCATCCACCGCGTCAGGAACATCTTCTTGGTTAGCGTAAGCATTACCAGTAAATTCAGCTTTGATAAATTGCATCTGATTCAAGTAATCTAAATGCCCCAAAAGTTCAGCTTGAGTCAAGCTTCGACCGATAAAGTCTTCAGCATCGAAGCCAACTTCGTGCATTTTTTGCCCACTTTCGTTAATTTTTTTTAAAATAATGTAGGCAACATCTTCTCTTAATGGAATTGGCATTAACTTCTCCTAATTCTTTATCAAAGGTTTGCGGTGGTTATCGTTTAGTTAATCGCCCTCAAAGTTTTGGCGTTTAGCGCTATATAACTATGTACTGGTCAATTAATTAACGATTGATATGACCGCCGAATTATAAAATATGAATAAATCTTACCAGCTTGCATCTGTCACAGGAAGCATTTGTTCTACGTATAAGTTTATTAAATAGAATATATTTGGGCGTAGCCCAAAGTGTGATGATTTTTCCTTTTTGCAATCCTGCCTCCTCCCCATTACCAATTACCCATTACCAATTACCAATTACCCATTACCAATTACCAATTACCCATCCAGCAATCTATTTAGATTATTGCGATTAAGCAGGCTCTAAAAGTATAGGTAAAGTCACAATAAAAGTTGTACCTTGGTGAAGAACGCTTGTAGCTTTGATTTGACCAAAGTGATTGAGGACGATCACAGAAGAAATCGCTAAACCTAAGCCCGAACCGCTACACTTAGTATGGCTGCGAGCAGGATCTACGCGATAAAAGCGGTCAAAAAGACGTGGCAAATCGGCGCTGGCAATACCCACCCCCTGATCAATAATTTTGACTTGCATCGCCCCACCAGAGATGAGCAGTGAGGAAAATTCGTTATTAGTGGCAATTCTTTGTAACTGTACTTGGACGCGATCGCCCTTGGAACTATAATTTATCGCATTCTCAATTAAATTAGTAAACAATCGCGCCAACTGATCCCAATCTCCAGAAAGTGCAAACCAGCTATCTAGTTGTTCTGGTGTCGGCGTTGCTTTTTGGGGTTCAATTAATTCTAAAGACAAGGTAATATTTTTTTCTTTTGCAAGTAACTGTTGTTCTTCCACAACTTCTACTAGCAAAGCATCTAAGGGACAAGTAGCAAATTGCGGTTGTACTAACCCACTATCTTGTCTAGCTAAAAACAGCAAATCGTCCACCAATCGCCCTAAGCGCTTAGTTAACCGCTCTAAAACCTTTAAGTTTTGGCTGTACTGCAAAGAAGTAGAATTTGATGAATTGCTTAGTTCTGGCTCTGCTAGGGCAACTTGGATGTTAGTTTGAATTAGAGTAATCGGGCTTCTTAGTTCGTGAGAAGCATCGGCGGTAAATTGTTTG
>CAJQOK010000153.1 GCA_905479905.1 uncultured Aliterella sp. | reverse complement strand
TACTAAGCGCTCTTGTTCGGTAGTTTTACGAGCGGTAATATCCATTGCTATTCCTAACAGGCGCATCGGTTTACCATTTTCGTAATAAACCTGACCTCGATTTGCTACCCAGTGGATGCTACCATCAGCCCAAATAACGCGAAATTCGGCGCTAAAGTTGCTATCTTGGTCAATTGCTCTAGTTACTGATTGAGTAACTAATTGGCGATCTTCAGGATGAATGCAGCTTAATAAAGCTTGATAAGTACGGTAATTTGAGTCCGCAAGTAAACCAAATATTGGTTTTAGTTGTTCGCTATAAACAACTTCATTGGTTAATAGATTCCAATCCCAAGTACCCATCCCCGCCGATTCTAAGGCTAACTTTAGTTGTTCGGCTTTGAGGTGCGACTTTTCTTTTTGAACTTGCAATTGCACCATTGCTTGACTCACCTGGAGTAAATGGCGCACTCTCTGGCGCAATACTGCCCAATGAATCGGTTTAGTTACATAATCTGTAGCCCCAACTTCAAAGGCTAAGTCTACCGATTCACGGTCTTCTAAGGCTGTAATCATGAGTATAGGCGTGCGATGTTTACTTGGCAGACAACGCATTTGTTTACAGCAGTTAAACCCATCCATTACAGGCATCAAAGCATCTAGCAGTACAACATCGGGATTTATTTTTGTATACAAATCTAGGGCTTGTTCGCCATTTTCTGCTTCTGTAACTATATAGCCGCCTTGTTCCATAGCTTTGCGTAGTTGGAGGCGCATAAACCTATCGTCATCAACTACCAAAACTAAATGCGGATTTTCTGCTAAGTCTAGGGAATTCATAGCGCGTTGCGGTACTGGCTTACTAATAAACGCAAAGCTGTCTCAACTTGTTCGTACTCTGCTTGTAGCTGGGGCAGTTTATCTAATCTATCTTCAGTATGACTGTTGCCGAAACTTTGGGAGCGGCTAAGAGTTTCCAATTCTTGACAGATAGTAGCTAAATTTGTTGCCCCTAAAGTAGCACTGCTAGACTTTAAAGTATGAGATGCTTGCCTTAATTCGGCGGCATCGTTTTGAGAAATTGCCTTAGCAATATTTTTTATGTGTGTTGGCGCGTCTTCTAGGTAGCAGTCAATGATTTCTACGAGAATTGCCCCAGTATTGTCGCCCACCATAGTGTTAAATTCTGCAATGACCTTAGCATCAATGGGACTAGGTAGGGCTTCTACTTTGCACTTACTCAAAGCGTTTGCTAGTGCTTCTAACCTAATTGGCTTGCTGAGGTAGTCATCCATACCAGCATTTAAACATTCTTCGCGATCGCCTTGCATAGCATTGGCAGTCATGGCTATAATGCGCGGACGTACTTTATTACCTGCAATAATCTGGCGCGCTGCTTCCAACCCGTCCATTTTCGGCATTTGCACGTCCATCAACACGACATCGTAATGCTGACGATTTAGCGCCGCTAATACTTCTAATCCATCTTTGGCAACATCGGCGCTGTAACCTATTTTTTGCAATAGGTGTATAGCTACTTTTTGATTAACGATATTGTCTTCAGCCAACAAAATTTGTAAAGGTAATACAGCCATGCGATCGCTCTTTTGCTGTAGTTCTGTTGGGATTAATACGGGCTTGCTACTTAAAATTTGATTTAAAACATTGCGTAAATGAACTTGCTTAATTGGTTTACTAATAACTGCGGCAAAGTTGGCATTTGTTTTCGCTTGCTTTTCTACTTCATTTTTATCAATAGAAGTCAATAAGACCAAAGGTAGATTCTTTGCAGGTAAATATTGATGAATTTTTACAGCTAAAGTTAATCCATCCATTTGCGGCATTTGCATATCTAAAATTGCTAAATCAAAGGTTTGTTTTTGTAGCAAATTGAGTGCTTCTATCCCAGATTCTACGGCGTAGGGAATCATCCCCCAAAATTGGGTTTGCAAGATTAAAATTTGTCTATTAGTAGCATTATCATCAACAATTAAGACTCGTTTTTCGTGTAATTGCGATTCGCTTGGCTGAATTTGACTATTAGATTGGGCCGGGGCAATAATTGTAAAATAAAATATTGATCCGCAATTAACTTGACTTTCAAACCACATTTGACCGCCCATTTTTTCGCTTAATTGCTTACCAATCGCCAGCCCTAAGCCTGTACCCCCATACTGACGGGTAGTAGAGGCATCAACTTGACTAAAAGACTTAAATAAGCGATGCTGCCTTTCTTGAGGAATACCAACCCCTGTATCTTTGACAGCAAACTTAAATTCGTAATGAGCATCAGTAGTATTTTTATTTGGTGTTTGGAGTTTACGGGCTGTGACGGAAACTATTACTTCGCCAGTAGTTGTAAATTTAACAGCATTACTGAGCAGATTAATTAATATTTGCCGCAAGCGGGTAACATCTGCTACCAATAAGTTAGGAACTTCAGGAGCGATTAAGTAAGCAAGTTCAATATTTTTTTCGGCGGCTTTATAGGCTAATAAATCGAGGCATTCTTCCACAAACTCTCGTAATTGAAAGGGATATTGCTCTAATTCTAATTTCCCCGCTTCAATTTTTGACAAGTCAAGAATATCGTTAATCAGCATTAATAAAGTATCACTACTACTTTGAATTGTGTTGACAAAATCATGCTGTTGCGGAGTCAATTGCATAGTCAACAATACATCGGTTAAGCCGACAATGGCATTCATGGGAGTACGAATTTCGTGACTCATATTGGCGAGAAACTGGCTTTTCGTCCGCGTCGCACTTTCTGCCGCCTGTTTAGCAATTTCTAATTCTTTGGTACTGGCAATTAGTGCCAGTTGCCCAAAGTATTGTTCGCTAATATCATCAAACAGCCAGAGTCTACCCGGTATATCGCCTGTGCGAGTTGGGGTACTAGAAACACTTAAAACTTTGGGCTTTTCACCGCCAATAATCCAATTCCAGTTACGGATTGTGCTTTGAGGTTGGCTAAA
>CAJQOK010000152.1 GCA_905479905.1 uncultured Aliterella sp. | reverse complement strand
AGGTACTAGCATGATCGCCAGGACCAAAGACATCGCAAAAAGACTTACACAGCACAGCCCCAATCGGGATACCACCGCCCAAACCTTTAGCACTGGTAAAGACATCTGGCTCAATACCTAAGTTTTCGTAACCCCATAGTTTGCCAGTTCTCCCTACACCTACTTGCACTTCATCCAGCATCAATAAAATGCCCGTTTCGTCGCAAATATCGCGGAGACGTTGGAAATAAGCACGATCGCCAGGACGCACGCCGCCCTCTCCCTGCAAGGGTTCTATCAAAATTGCCGCTACACCGCGATCGCCTGAATCTAGCTCAGTGATTGCCGTCTCTACAGCTTTAATATCGTTGTAAGGGACGTAATGAAAACCAGGAACTAAAGGACTAAAATCTTTTTGGTACTTTGGCTGCCCAGTAGCTGTAATAGTTGCTAAAGTGCGTCCGTGAAAGCTATCTTTGGCAGTTAAAATAATTGGCTCATCAATTTGCTTTACTGTGTGGGCGTACTTACGAGCAAGTTTAATCGCACCTTCATTTGCTTCTGCGCCAGAATTGCAGAAAAACACCCGCTCCGCGCAAGAAGTATCAATTAACTTTTTTGCCAATTGACCTTGAACGGGAATATAGTACAAGTTGGAAACATGATGCAGAGTTTTAATTTGCCGTGTTACTGTTTCAACCAAGGCGCTGTGAGCGTGTCCTAGAGTACAAGTAGCAATCCCCGCTACAAAGTCTAAATATTCCCGTCCTTGAGTATCCCAAACCTTGCAGCCTGCGCCCCTTTCTAAAGCTAAGGGAAAACGCCCGTAGGTAGTCATTACCGATTCGTTGAAGCTAGTAGGATCGTAGGTATTATCCAGTACGGGGGCAGATTCGGCGGGCATAGAAAGATTGTCAACTAAATTTATACTCATTAATTACTCCTTAAAGGATTATTTATTTTTATTAATTTTAATCGTTGGCAGTTAAAACTTTTGTCTGATTTGATTCAACTAGCGATATTTGCCCAAATTTTTGGCGATCGCCTAAAACTAAAGTCAGCCTTAGTAAATCGTATAATCCAACAAAGCTAACCGCGACGGCAAACACTTGTGTACTCAACCTTCGAGCAAAAATATAACCGCATCCAAAAAGAGTTGTTTGCTGGTGCTGTAGCCCTTGGCGGTGTCTTTCTAATTGGCACTTTGTGGTACTGGCTAGTAGAGGGGTGGACGTGGGAAGATGCGGCTTACATGACCGTGATTACTCTTGCTACTGTTGGTTTTGGGGAAATTAACCCTTTAGGCAACCGGGGGCGTTTGTTTACTATCTCCCTGATTTTAATGGGAGTAATTACGATTGGTTATATTGTTAATCGTTTTACAGAAGCTCTAATTGGAGGTTACTTTCAAGAAGGAATTAGACTTAGGCAACAACGGCGGGCAATGGAATCACTTACAGGACATTATATTATCTGTGGTTGCGGACGCATCGGGCAACAAGTGGCTTTAGAATTCGCCGCCGAGGGGGTTTTATTTGTCACTGTTGACTTAAATATTGCTTCAATTCAAACGGCGCAGCAATTGGGACATATTGCAGTTCAAGGGGATGCTACCTTAGATGAAACTCTGCACAAAGTTGGCATTGAAAGGGCGGTAGGATTAGTTGCGGCGTTGCCTTCGGATGCTGAAAATTTATATACCGTGCTGTCGGCAAAAACTTTAAATCCTAACATTCGAGCGATCGCTCGCGCTAGTAACAGAGAAGCGTTGCAGAAGCTCCAACGGGCAGGAGCCGACGCTGTAGTCTCTCCCTACATCACTGGTGGTAAAAGGATGGCTGCGGCGGCACTCAGACCCCAAGTAATGGATTTTGTCGATGGTATCCTCACGGGAGCCGACCGAGAGTTGTATATGGAAGAATACCGTCTAGATCCGGCAGTTTGTCCTTGTATTGGTCAATCCCTAAAAGAGGCAAGGTTGCGGAGTCAGTCGGGGGCTTTGGTACTAGCTATTCGTCGGGTTGATGGGAGCTTGATTGGTGGGCCGACGGCGGAAACTATTTTGATGGCGGGAGACTTGCTAATTTGTATGGGTACGGCGGAACAGTTGCGACAAATTAATCAAATTTTAGGCCCAATTGGTCATCGAGTTCCGCGTCCGCCTAAGCACGGAACTAACAATTAGTCTAATTTCAAAGCATTAACTGGTACTTCATCCCAGGTTGCCACAGTTCGCATATTTGCTACCCATCCGGCGGCTTTTTGCCCATCGGTTAAATTATTAGCAAAAGAGTCATGACAATCTTTTGCCTGTACTTCATCCTGGCAAGCTATACAAGCATGAATCATTCCCGATGGATCGATTTGTTCGTTTACCCAAATAATCAAGGTTTATTCCTCCTTTTTGTTGATAACTGACTTAGCAATTCTCCAGTAACTCGGCAAATGCGCCACTCTTGCAGCACTTCTGCGCCCATCTGCTCGTAAAAGGCGATCGCATCTCTATTCCAATCTAAAACGCTCCACTCTAATCTTCCATAACCGCGCTTTAGCGCAAGATTGGCTAAATAACCTAAAATCTCTTGACCGATACCTTTACGGCGGTACTTAGGTAAAACAAATAAGTCTTCTAAATACATTCCTGGCTGAGTAAGAAAGGTAGAATAATTGGGAAAAAATAGGGCAAATCCGGCGGTTTCTCCAGCATACTCGGCAATTATTGCCTCAACGTAAGGATGGGAACCAAATAAATGTTCCTGCAAAGCTGCTACATTTCCAGTAACCGAGGTAGATAACTTTTCGTACTCCGCCAGCGCTTGGATCAAACTAAACAAAGTGCCTACGTCATCCGGTTCTACTTGACGTAATCTCAAATTCATAGCTAAAAACACCGATTCACGATTGCTTTTAGATTTTAACTAGAGATTTTGCTTTTTTGACTACTAATATCTAAGGCGCAGGGTTTACCAATAACGTAGCCTTGGGCATAATCTACTCCAAGAGATTGAAGTTTTTGGTAAATTTCCTCAGTTTCGACAAACTCAGCAATGGTTTGGATTCCCATCACCGCCGCAATGCGTTTAATAGACTCTACCATTTCTAAGGCGATCGCATTTTCCGTAATTTCTTGAATAAAAGCCCCATCTATTTTTACATAATCTACAGGTAAAGCTTTGAGATACGCAAAAGATGACATTCCACTGCCAAAATCATCTAAGGCAAATCGACAGCCAATTAGTTTTAACTTATTAATCAATTCCGCCGCTTTATTTAAATTTGTGATGGCTATAGTTTCTGTAATTTCAAAGCAAATAATTTCTGGAGGGATATTCGTCCTGGCAAACTGTTCTTGCACAAAGGCAAAAAACTGAGCGTCGTTAATACTAGCCCCAGATAAATTTACCGCATACAAATTTGGTAAAGTTTCGATAGGACAAGACTCCCAAACTGTTTGATATTGCTGCTCTAAATGAGCAAAGAGCGTAGCAATCACCCACCGATCAATCTGTTGCATTAAATCGTATCTTTCGGCGGCGGGTAAAAACTCCATTGGTAGTATAATATTGCCACTTTT
>CAJQOK010000151.1 GCA_905479905.1 uncultured Aliterella sp. | reverse complement strand
TCATTTAAAACAATCTGTGTAAGTAAAATGCGCAAAGTTAGGACTTCGCCTCCATCACTTATACTTGGTGGTAGTGGTACGCGCCAATCGGTAAATAAAGGTTTGGAACGTCCTAAAACCTTACCTGTGACAGTAATTGTAGACATAGTTAGGCAGAAGAATTTGCAACTATTAGTCTAACTTACGCAAATTTTAATTCTGGGTATAGGTACAAACTTGAATAGCCTGTACCCATCGCCATTACCTTAGCTTAGAGAGCGGATTTGAGACTTGTAAGCATTACTATCTAAGCCGTTACCTACATTTGCCCTTTGGGGATCGATCGCGCGTTCTAGGGCTGTAATGCGATCGCGCGTTGCTGGGTGGGTACTTAAAAACGTAGGAGTTGAGCCAGATTTAAGCAGCTTTTTCATAAACGAAACCATCCCAGACTGAGCATAACCCGCCCGTCTCAAATTTCTTAAACCGAGTTGATCGGCTTCTAATTCATCTTTACGACTATTAGGACGACGCAACGCCAAATCTACCCCAATTTGCACCGCCGCGTTGCGCTCTAAACCCGCAGCTTGCGAAACCCCTTGAGCGAGGGCGCTTTCCCGCATTTGCTCTACCAAATGCTTCCCGGTAATATGCCCGATTTCGTGTGCCATAACGCTAGCAAGTTCCGCCTCATTATCAGCTAGTTTAAGCAAACCCGTATTGACATAAACAAAACCTCCCGCCGTTGCAAAGGCATTAACGCCTTTATCATCAACTACTTGGAAAGTATAAGGCAGATTTGGGCGATCGCTTGTGGCGGCTAATTGTCTACCAATTTGCTGTACATAAGAATTTATATCTTGATTGCGATAGATTCGTACCTCTCGCTTTATCTGTTGATCGATTTGCTTGCCAAGTTGTACTTCTTGGCGAGCGGAAATATTCGACAATTGAAATATCTGCACGCCTTGGCGGAGCAAGTCAAATACAGAAATTGCTTGAGATGGCATTGAACTTACAGTAATACCAAGCGCCACAAATATTGACAACACTGGGTAAAACCAACGCCGCCCACGACCAGGTAAAGAAAAAAGCTTTAACATACAACAGTAATTAAGAAAAGATGACTTATCTATAATTAGACGATTTGACAGGGCAATTGTTGCAATAAATTTGTAAAGTCTCTACCTTTAACCGCCGTTTTTCCCCTTGTCATAGCTATGATAAGCTGACACCAGATTAGATCGTTGTTGCTGTTATCTAAAAAAATTTATATGGCTATTTTAGATTCTCAAGGTCGTTTATTCGGCAAAATAAATTTGCTCGATTTGGGGGCTGTTTTAGTAATTGTCCTAGTTATCATCGGCATTTTCTTATATCCTGGCACTTCTGGTTCTGTTGCTCAAGTTAACGAGGCGACCAAACCCGTTGAAGTCGATTTAGTGGTACGCGGATTGAACATTAAAGATCCACAACGACTATTTTCTCAAGGATTTACCAAAGGCGGCAAAACAAACATTGTCATCCGCAATCAACCGCACGGAAGCCTTGAGATTAAATCTGTGCAGCAGTTGCCTAGAACTATATTAGTAGCTCAACCTGATGGTTCTTTAAAAGAGTACACCGACCCTAGGCCTAACCAGTTTAGTACCGATATGCTTTTAACTTTAGTCGGCAAGGCAACAATTAGACCCGATGGCGCTGTAATTAGCAACAGCAAACTAAAAATTGGTAATCCCATTGAACTTGAAGGCTTTAATTACAATTTCAATGCCACAGTAATTGATGTCCGCGTCAATGACAGCAAATAACTCGTCTACGCTAATAAAGGTAAAAATCGGCGGATTAAGCCAATAGTAACGGCGGGTAATTCTAGCTGTGGTGTCAGTCCCACGTCTTCTAATTGCTGAAAGACTTTAATTGCTTGGGGATTAATCGCCGCAAGACGCTGACCTATTTCTGGGCCTGTAAATTGAGATTTTTGTCCCCAAATAATTGCTGTCGGCGTGGTTAACTGCCCAATATAAGTAGATAAATCAAAACACAGGTCGCCGCGTACAAATGATAACGCGGCGAATTCAGCATTGGGTTGTTTAGCAGATTCTAAGTAAGCATCGACGATTTCTTCGCTAATTCGGCTAGGACGAGCAAATTGTCGTTGTTCTAAAAAGCTGCGAATGCCGTTAGCTGTAGCCACTCCCGTGCTGTAGAGTATCCGGTCAAGAATGGGCGTACTAATTAATTGAGCAAAGAAACTTCTTGAATAATCATTGCCAAAATCCGACAGTCCCGCCGGGGTAGTAAGAATTAGCGACTTAAATAATTCAGGACGAGCGATCGCAAGTCTAATTATAAAGGCTGCCGTCAACGATGAAGCAACAACTGTTACCGGAATGCTAGAAATTTGGGTTAAAAATTCGCCAATAGTAGTTAAATAATCTTCAATTTGATAATTTCGCTCTATATGCTCCGATTCTCCCCACCCAATCAAATCTGGGGCGATGATTTTATACTCACTAGCAAAGGCTGGGTATACTTTAGACCATTCGTAGGCAGAAGAACCACCACCAAAGCCATGCAAAAATACTAAAGTTTCTGCTTGAGCAAGATCGCTCCAAGGTACTCCAGTATTAGTGTAATATACCATTCTGCCTAAAGAAGTTAGTACAGACTTTTGTTCAAATCCAAGCGGCTGAAACATTGACGCACCTTAATATTAAACGACTTAATCAGAGCTTAATTGAGCTTTTTCTACCGTGTTATCGTTCACCCCTAAAGTTAATTGTAAAGGTGCTTTTTGAGGATAAGCTTTAACTACTTGGCGGTAAACTTGGTAGTTTGCAGGCAAGGTTTGCACTGTGGTTCCTGCGGTATAACTTAGTTGATAATCTACTGATTTAATCAGTTGCGGACTACCAGGTTTTTGATCGGATTTTCTTCGTTGGTCAATTTCGTCTACCGTTGGTCTTGGCGGTAAAGCCGCCCACCACAAGCCTTTGTCGTCAGGGCCTGTCACGGCATTTTCTGGCTTAATGCCATTACGATTGACTAAAGACGTTGAAGCAAAAGTTTCATAGCGAGTTAAATTATCGTTACTTTGATTGACAAAATACTCAACTTGCCAAGTGTAAGTAGTCCGCGCTGTGGCTGCGTATTCGGTAGTCGTTACGGTAGAACAACTATTAAGGAAAATTGTACTTAATAAAAAGATTAATTTGCCCGAAGTTGCGATCGCGTTAATCATTTAATAATTGCTAAAGTTAGGACTTGCCATCAATTTCCGCCTATAAAAATATCAAATGCAACTGGCTCCATTTTTTCCCGTTCTCTACCGCATTTTACAGCCTACTTTTCCTAATTGTCTGTGGTCAGGCAATGCTCACACTAAAGAAATTGCTTTAACCTTTGACGATGGCCCTCATCCAGTTTACACTCCCCAACTGCTCAAAGTTTTAGACTACTACTCCATCGAGGCGAGTTTTTTTTGGTTGGGTGCTTGCGTCCATCGCTACCCCACTGTTGCCAAATCGGTGTACGACTGCGGACATTGGATTGGGTTACATGGCTACGATCATCGCTCTTTTCCTCTCCTTACCACTGCCGAATTACAACAAAGCTTAGAATCAACTCAAAGCGCAATTTCTACTGCAATCGGTATAAATGGGGCAAATCTCCGTGATGTTCGCCCTCCTAACGGGTTATTTACTCCCCAAACTTTAGAATTATTAACTAAGTGGCAATACCGCTCGGTAATGTGGAGTGTAGTTCCTGAAGATTGGGTACGACCAGGAATTAATCTTGTCGTGCAGCGCGTGTTAGAACAAGTGCAAAATGGCTCGACAATTGTTTTACATGATGGGGCGTGCGGCGGTATTGATGTTGCCGAAACTACCCAAATTTTGATTCCCGAACTTTTGCGGCGCGGCTATAAATTTGTTACTATTGATAGCTTTTGGCGCGATCGCACTAGCTATTTGAAACCGTAATAATTTGTTATGTGCATCCAAACTGACAAATTATTTTTGTCTTATGTGTAATTACAGATATTTATTCATTACAATAGCGAGAGAACTTCTGCGATTTGTCAAGTTCTCTGAGGTTGAAATTTGAGCAATCGTCAGTTAACTTAGACAAAGACAAGCAAGTTTAAGTTTAGGTTAATCTAAAATTAGTGTTAATGAGCCATAGTGCAGAACCTCTGACTTTGAATTTGAGGGAATTTACACTCGCGTTTCCAACACTTTTTACTGATAGCAAATTATCCGAAACTCAATTAAGGTAGAAAACATCAAGCCTGATGACTGAAAACCTCCATGCCTAAGCAAACAATAAATGCTAACTATTCCACCCAAAAACCGGGAATTGATAGCAATTAAGTTAAGCAAGTTTAAAATATTAAACAAGTACGAGAGTAGTTAAAACATTCGGAGCTATTAATATAATTGCCTCCGGGTATTACATTGCCCTCAAAAAAACAAGTTTAACTAAGGACTGTTGTAGATTTTACAATCGAAACATTAAATGCAGGCAATTTATGTGAAACAGGCTACAATCGGAGGGGTCTTAGCAACTCCAAGCATTAATAGCAGCTTTTAAAGCCACTATTAAGCATTAGATTTATACAAGGATAAAGTTTTGTTTTAGGCAAACAAATAGTGCGATCGCATTGATAATTTTTAATATCTATGCCTGGTCTATTTGAAGCCCCTGACAATACAAGCAATTAAAACTCTTATTAAATAAGCTAATAGCACTGTTAATAAGAGTACGAAATAAATGTTGATAGATTGATAGTTGACTCAAGGAGCATGAGGAACGCGGCATGAACCAGGCTAACAACGTACTCGAAACCATTAATCAGCCTGAAATCAAAACCATTAGTCAGCCTGAAAGCACTTTAGGCGTTTTGATTGAAGAAGAATTTGACCCTTTAGACCTAGACGAACAAGATGAATTGATAGAAATAAAACCTGAAGAAGCAAAATCTGCGAAAGTTGTCAAGTCTCGTCGTCGGGCGCAAACTAAAAAGAAGCACTATACAGAAGATTCAATTCGCCTGTATTTGCAAGAAATAGGTAGAATTCGGCTGCTAAGAGCGGATGAGGAAATTGAACTAGCTCGGAAAATTGCCGAATTGTTAGAAATGGAGCGGGCTAGAGAGAAGCTTTGCGAACAGTTAGAACGAGATCCCCACGACACAGAATGGGCGGAAGCGGTACAGTTACCAATAAATTCCTTTCGCTATCGCCTCCATGTCGGACGACGCGCTAAAGATAAAATGGTGCAGTCGAACTTGCGTTTAGTAGTTTCTATTGCCAAAAAGTACATGAATCGCGGTCTATCTTTTCAAGACTTGATTCAAGAAGGAAGTTTAGGACTAATTCG
>CAJQOK010000150.1 GCA_905479905.1 uncultured Aliterella sp. | reverse complement strand
TACTTTCAAGCGGCGGGTGTCAATTTCACAGCGAGTCAAGACTTGATCGATCACTTTACGAATTGTCGATTGCGAATCAAGAGCAATAAATTGTAACTTGTACAAATCGTCTCTTTGAATTGTGTCTAGTTTGGCAAAGGGATGAAACACAGGCAAAATTAGCGCCAATTCATCTTCAGCGTAGGGAATAACCTCCAAAGATTCTTGCAATTCTGCTGGTACTTCGCCGCCAATAATTGCTAAATCTACCTGCCCGTTGGCAACACTCCAGGCTGTGCGCCGCGTAGAATGGACGTGCAATTGAACGGCAACATCGGGGTACTTTTGTCTAAATAAGCCAATCATTTGCGGCAATAGATAAGTCCCAGTAGTTTGGGATGCGCCGACAATTAAAGTCCCGCCTTGAAGATTCTGCAAGTCTTCAATCGCGCGGCAAGTTTCTTGACATAAAGTCAGGATTTTTTCGCCATAACTAAGCAAAAGATGACCAGCTTCAGTTAACTGCGCCCGTCGCCCACCACGATCAAATAAAGGTACATCTAATTGCCTTTCTAAGTTTTGCACTTGAAGACTGACGGCGGGTTGCGAAACGTACAAACTATCGGCGGCACGCTTGAAGCTTCCTTCCGCCGCGATCGCTTTAAGAATGCGTAACTGATCTAAAGTGAAAGGAAGGTCAGACATACAGCTACCAAGATTAAAAAAAGCGGAAAATCTGCTTTGAAGGTTTCTTTTGACAGATTACAAGAGAAAAGCAATAAACCACTGCCGTTGCTAAGGTTTAGACTTTAGTTATCTACCCAAGTTAAGAGATTGCTCTAAAAACTGACACTAGCACAATGCTATTGACTTTAGTTTGGTATTGACAGCTTGGGTTGATAGTTCTGCGGAAACGGGCAAGAATAATCTTTTACTAGCTTATTACAAAGCCTGAACCAAAAATCGCTAATCATTCTTTAACTGCCAAAGGCGTATTCCGCTAAAATATGCTGGATAAAAGAGGATAAATTAAATGTTTTTAGTGACAGGCGCAAGTGGAGATATAGGGCAAAGAGTTGTACGCATACTACGGCAAAAAGAAGCACCTGTGCGCTCTTTTGTCCGCCTAAATTCTCGCTATGGTGAATTAGAAAACCGAGGGAGTGAAATATTTATTGGTGACTTGATTGAGCCAAAAGATATTTCTAAAGCTTGTCTAGGAATAAAATATATTATCAGCGCTCATGGTAGCGGCGGCGATGCTTTAGCTTTAGACTATCGCGCCAATATTGAATTAATCGATCGCGCACTAGAATCGGGAGTAGAGCATTTTGTATTTATTTCGGTACTGGGAGCCGATCGCGGCTACGAAGACGCACCAGTATTTAAGGCAAAGCGCGCCGTTGAAAAATACTTACAATCTAGCGGCTTAAATTACACTATTTTGCGCCCCGCAGGTTTGAGTTCAAATTTATTACCTTTAGCGGCAAGATTTCAGCAAACAGGCATATATTTACTAATCGGAGACTCCAAAAGTCGCACTTCAATCGTTAGTACCGATGACTTAGCATGGATGGCGGTAGATTCGGTGAGTAATACCGCCGCTTGCAACCAAATATTCGCCGTTGGTGGCCCAGAGATTTTACAAAGAGCAGATATACCCCAGATTTTTAGTCGTATTTATCAGCGCGAAGCAATTATTATTAACCCACCATTGGTTGTAGTTGATGGTGTGCGCGCCGCCGTTGGTTTATTTAATAGTGAGGCGGAGAAAGCCGTTGGCACTTTCCGCACGTTGCTTAACAACGAATTTTTCTGTACTCCGGCTGAAATTGAGCGTTTGGAACAAGTATTTAAGCTCAAATTAGAAACTTTGGAGCATTTTTTAAGGCGTGAACAATAATGTAGATTTTCCCCTAACTGGGATCGTCTTAGCTGGGGGTAAAAGTTCCCGTATGGGGAGTGATAAGGCTTTGCTACTGGTTGACGGCGTGCCGATGTTACGCCTAGTATGCGATCGCGCACTTTCAATCTGCGATCGCCTGCTTGTGGTCACACCTTGGCAAGAGCGCTATCAGCCCTTACTACTAGATAAATGTCAATTTATCCGCGAAGTACAGCCTCAAGGAGCAGCTACCGCCCCCATACTCGGCTTTGCTCAAGGACTTGCTCAAGTTAATACCGATTGGGTACTACTACTAGCTGTAGATTTACCAGCGTTGCCAAAGGAAGTATTGCTTTCTTGGGTAACGCAACTAAATAATTGCAACGCGATCGCCCTTCTACCTCGCCATAGCAAAGGTTGGGAGCCATTATGCGGTTTTTATCGCCGCGACTGTTTAAGCTCGCTGACAAGCTTCATTAACACTGGTGGGCGATCGTTTCAACACTGGCTCAAACCCCAATTCGTCCAAGTTTTAACTGTACCTGATGCTCAAATGCTTTTTAATTGCAATACCCCAGAGGATTTGGCAGCAATAAATAAAAGGCGTTGCTGAATTGGTAATTGGTAATTGGTAATTGGTAATTGGTAATTGGTAATTGGTAATGCAGTAGTTAGGAGGAGGAGACAGAAGAATGGCAAAAAGGAGAAATCATCATATTTTCAGCAACGCCAAATAAAAAAGTAATTAAATGATTTTTATAGTAGCTTTCTTAGCTTTTTACGTCGCTTGGAATCTAGGGGCGAACGATGTAGCAAATTCTATGGGAACATCGGTAGGTTCTAAAGCGGTTACTTTGCGTCAAGCTTTAGTAATAGCCGGAGTTTTAGAGTTTACAGGAGCGGTATTATTTGGGCAAGAAGTATCGCAAACCTTAGCCACCGAAATTGTTAACCCAGCTTTGTTTGCTGAAGCACCGCAAGTATTACTCCTGGGGATGACTTCAGTTTTAATCGCCTGTGGCGTGTGGCTGCAAATTGCCACCAGTCGCGGCTTACCTGTAGCATCATCTCATGCTGTGGTTGGTGCGATCGCCGGGTTTAGTGTTTGCGCGGTAGGAATAAATGCGATCGCCTGGTCATCTATTGGTTTAATTACTTTAGGTTGGATAATTACACCAATACTTAGCGCCATAATCGCCGCTTTACTGTACAAAACTATTAAATATTGGATTTTAGATCAACCTAACAAAGTAGCGCAGCTAGAGGAGTGGATTCCCTGGCTGAGTGTCGCTTTAGTAGGAGTATTTGGCGTAATTGTTTTACCACCGATTACTAACACGCCCTTAATTGCTAATTTACCCATTCCTCGCCAAGATGTTGCTCTAGCAATTGGTGGATTTGCGGCTATGGGTATTACTTTCAATGCTTGGCGACAGTTAGCCGCCGATAACACCTCAAATGATACTGTGAGTGTCGAGCGCCAATTAGCAAAGTTTCAACTATTAAGTGCTTGCTTTGTCGCCTTCGCTCATGGTTCTAATGATGTCGGAAATGCGATCGCGCCATTAGCCGTAATTACTCATATTATCAATACTGGTAGCGTTCCCCAAGGTTTTTTAACTATCCCGTTGTGGATTTTGGTACTTGGCGGCGCAGGTATTGTAGCGGGTTTAGCGGTTTGGGGTGAAAAAGTTATTGCTACTATTGGCTCAAGTATTATTTCCTTGCAACCTAGCGGTGGTTTTTGTGCAGAACTTGCCACAGCGACAACAATTTTACTTGCTTCACGCTTGGGTTTACCCGTTTCTACTTCTCATGCTTTAGTTGGCGGCGTTGTGGGAATTGGCTTAGTACAAAACTATAAATCCATCCAATTTTCCACATTAAAAAATATTGCTAAAGCATGGATAGTTACCATCCCGATTAGCGCCGCCTTAAGTGCAAGTTTGTTTAGCTTGGCAAAGTGGTTATTTTTGTAGGGGTGCTAAAAATTAAGGAGATGCTGGGGAATTGTTAATATGCTAACCGTCATGGAAGAAAGTAGTATTAACTGCTACGAGTTTGGTTTGTTAATTTAATAAGCCATCTACACTTCTAAAACATCTTTGCAACGTGAATTGATTTGAAATCGTCAGCAGAGATATTCTAGGCTCAGTTCTCGACTTTTGGCAGAAGCTCTACAACCAAAGATCAGGCTACTAGATGCGCCTCCAGCAAGATAACGCAAAAAGCGGCGCGATTGACTAATGCTCTGAGCATGGGGCAAAGGAATCATAGAAAGGAACCTATGGAACTGCTTTAATAGTAAAGCTACGATCGCATTTAAGTGAACTGCCCTAAACATTGCGTTATTGTGGTCAAGAATCAACGTTTGTAGTAGCGCGTTTTATGGCAACGTATCTAGTTACAGGAGCCAATCGTGGCATCGGCTACGAATATTGCTGTCAGCTTCAATCGAGAGGAGATACAGCGATCGCAGTTTGTCGGCAGACAACAGTAGAATTGAAGGCGCTAGGAATCAGAGTAGAAGAAAACATCGATATAACTTCTGATGATTCTGTCGCCAACTTGCAAGGGCGGCTAAAAGAAACCCAGATTGATGTACTAATTAACAACGCAGCGATTATCAAGAGCGTAGCATTACAACATCTCGACTTTGACAGTATCCGAGAACAGTTTGAAGTTAATGCCCTAGGCGCGTTGCGGGTGACACAGGTATTACTTCCTCGCCTTAAAGCAGGTGGAAAGGTCGTAATGATGACCAGTCGCATGGGGTCAATATCTGATAATACTTCTGGCAGTTCTTACGGCTATCGGATGTCTAAAGTTGCGCTATCTATGGCAGGTAAATCGCTCTCCCATGACCTCAAACCACGAGGTATTGCTGTGGCTATCTTGCATCCAGGCTTAGTACAGACTCGGATGACAAATTTTACAGCAAACGGCATTACACCAGAGGTATCGGTACGAGGATTATTAGCGCGAATTGATGAACTGACGCTAGAAAATACAGGTACTTTTTGGCACAGTAATGGAGAGGTGCTGCCTTGGTAATATGCTACTAAGTAATATATTTGTACTATAGATACTTAAGTTCAACGCTCATTTATCTCATTTGCGGATAGTTGTATGGCGGACAATTTTATAAAATTATTTGAATATCCTCACTTAGGTTTAATTGCATCTCTTTTATTTTTAATTCTGTCATTTAATCCCGTTAATTTATATGCAATGTGGAGACTATATCAAAGGTTAGAGCAAGGAGAATCTTTACCAGAGCGCCTAGAGAATTTTCCTGTACAAGCAACATCAATGCAAGACTATCTGAATTCTTGGGAAAAAGTAGAGAGTTTCAATCGAGAAGTTCTTAGAGGAAATTCATACAAGCTTACTTTAAACTCTAGTGATATAAATCATATATATCTCAAAGGAAATTCTATTAATAAGTATAGCGTCAATAATTTATATGAATTAGTGCCATTAATGCCTAAATACCACAACAAGTTTCTCTATTATCATGTAGTAAACAACGCAGTTTTAAAAAAGGAAATAGAATATTTTACAATGTCCTCTATTGGTATGCCAGATGGCATAGTCACTCAAAATTGGGGAATTAGGTTTAAGAATACGGAGGATGGAGTTTTACAAAACGGTTGTGTAGTTGAATGGAATGGTAAAAAGATGGATTCAGAAAGAGACTGGACTGATAATAAATTTACTTCTTCTGTACGCGGGTCTACATTACTCACAAGTATATTAACAGGGGACTTCGGTTCTCAAATTGATAAAGACATAAATCAGCAAAGTATGATTGCATTAATAATTAGTAAAATAACCAAAATTAGTATATCTGAGTGTGTTTTAATAATTGAAGTGTGTAGACATAAATATTAATTTTAAAAGAATATTTTGGAAGTAAAAATAAGCAATATTAAGTACAAATGTTGCCACAACTGAACGCGAAGTTACTTCCTACACTTACGATCGCGGCAACTTAGTTAGCGTTACCGATGTCCTTGATAACACTACTCAATACCTGTACATGAGTACGCTATGCAAGTGGGGACGATATTTGCTACAGGCGATATAAATAACTATAATTTCCTGCTTTTACTGAGCCTGTAGAAGGTAACAAATTAATAGTAACGATACAGGTTAAAAAAGTTATCGTTGCTAATAAAACAGCATATAGGTTGAGTTTCATATAAAAATTTATATCTGGGGTTTTTGTAGTAAACTTACGTCAGCCGAAGGGATATCCTGATTTTTAGCAATGACAGTTTTCACAGCATCTATAATTATTTCTGGCTGATCTACCCACACAAAATGACTACTTTTACTTGCGTCTACTTGCAAACAATTTGTTGATAACTTACCTAACTTACGGTGCATTTTATCTCGCAATTGATTAGCACCTCGCAAAGGAATAAAAATAGTCCAAAAAGACGGTTTAAAAAAGGAACTAGATTTAATACTTACTATAGGCATTGTCCCCAGATGCCTTGTTTTACTAACTTGACGCGAACTTTTGTCTAAATTTACGATCTCTCGACTCATCGTAATCCAGTGTTTAGGACGACAAAAGGAACGTTTCACTTTAGTCAGCGAATCAGGAGGACATTGGCGAAGCTGGGGCTTTATTAGTTCAAAAACTCCGCATAGTTTCAGCAATCTAATAATCCCAACTGTTGAACCTATAGTTGACATCACAAAACCGGAAAGAAAAAAGAGAAGCAATGCTTGTAATGAAACAGACATCTTGAGCATTCCCGTTTCATGTAGCGCATCAGTAAGCACAATACCGACAACTTTTTCGGGAAACAAATGAGCATAGAGTCGTACATTGTAGCTACCATAGGAATCTCCTACAAAAATGTATGGTGGCTCGATTCCTGCTTTCGTCAGTAAGATGTCTAATTCCTTAACAATTTGATGGCTGGTGCGAGGATGTGGGCTATGATCGCTCCAACCATATCCTGCCCGGTCGTAAATACATACTCGTGCCAGGAGTGCCAGTTTATCAATTAAGAAATAACCTTCTACTCCTCCTAAGCTAGTCTCTACAATGATTGTTGGTTTAGCTTCTCCCTTTACCCATAGATGTAACCGATATCCACCCACATCAATCATTTGACCAGGTGGTGGTTGCTTGTTTTCCAGCAAAACTGCGATCGCCTGATAAAGTGTTGTCGCAACTAACAATAAAACTTGGATTAATAGCATTTTTTCTGCTTATTTTCGCAATATTACTGTTATTGATCGCTAATGTGCTTTTAGCGCCATACACT
>CAJQOK010000149.1 GCA_905479905.1 uncultured Aliterella sp. | reverse complement strand
GCAAAGAAGCTTTAAGGGATCTCGATCTAATTCCTGAGAGAGAATTTTCTGGTAGTTGGGTTACTTCTTCTTGCGCCGGGGGGATAAGTTCGCCGTCAAATTCTGGATGCAAGTAGAGAATAGGTAGCGTCCAAGCTGGGTAGTTAAACTTATAGAGGGTTAGTAGTTGCTGCCTGGCGATCGCACAGGCTCGGTCAATGGAATGCCTAGCTGCTAGAGCTTGAGCAAAAGTTTGAATAAAAGTTAAGGCTTCTTCATCGGTAATTTGGTCGCGCATCCCCAAAACTGCGGGTACGCCATGATGAATTAATACTTCTGCCAAGGAACTATTTTGCAGCGCTTGACGATTGATACTTGCTGGTTGCGCCAACCAACAAGCATTAAATACGCACAGTTTTACTTGGCAGCGAGTTAGCACCTGCGCCAGTTCTGTACCGTTAATAGTTCGATCTGGTCGTAAATATATGATGCCGCCGTCGGGGGCGCTAAGTCCATGACCAGCGTAAAAAAAGACATTGTAATTTTTAGTTTCTAACTGGGTGATTAGTTGCTCTAAAGTGGGTTGCAATAGGGTATCTACATCGCACTTCACCTCTACCCCCTTGTTATGACCGCTATCACTTGTGAGCGCTTTTACTAAAATCTCAGCTTCTTTTTCTAGATGCAAATATTGAGTAGAGGAGCTTGATTTAGTCGGGGTGGGAAGATTTGCCCCAACTACCAATAAAACCTTTAGGTTTTGACTAACAGGTAATGGTTGTAACGACTCAACGTTATTGGTGGTGCGACTAAATAATAGGTGCGACGATAGGGAAATCGATGGTTTACCAGGTTGGGATTGCATAATTTCCCAAGGTAAAGCAATCAAATCTGGATCGCGAACATCTAAACGCAACTTTAGCGGTTTCTCTTTGCCGTTAGCGATGCCAATACTGTGTTCTAAAGTACTGAGAATAGAGCCTTGAAATAGCCAATTCCATAGATTAATGCCCAGGTCTTGCATTAACCGACCTGTATAGTTATTATGTCCGTTACCTGGGGCGACTGATGCTAAAGGTGGTAGGGTTGCGATTATAGGAGTGAAGGTATTATCGATTAATCGGTCGAGGGCGAACACTTCTTGCCATGCTTGCCAGGAACCTGTAAGTTCTGGCGACCAAAAACAGTCGTGGGGAATTGGCCCGGCAATGAAGGGAGCTTTTACTACCCAAATAACAAAGCTGTGGTTGCCAGTATTAGT
Source organism: uncultured Aliterella sp. (assembly GCA_905479905.1). Lineage (GTDB taxonomy): Bacteria > Cyanobacteriota > Cyanobacteriia > Cyanobacteriales > Chroococcidiopsidaceae > Aliterella. The sequence goes on along the minus strand of CAJQOK010000149.1, from coordinate 1,399 downwards.
AAGACGAGCTATCGCCAAGTTTAGGCATGGATCAGACACAGCCATTAGTACCTATTAGAGTTAAACTGGCATTTGCAAACATTTTTTCTTAGTTTAACGAGTTTTTCTATAATTATCTCAGAAAATTATTGTGTATTTTGCCAGTAATTTAGATAAGCTTTGGGCGGGTCAGTGGTGAACCACTTTGATTGTATTAGAAGGTTTTAACTATTTTGGTAACTCAACGCCGGGAGTATTAGCCGGAGATTGGGGGGTATTTGAGGAGACAAAACAGGTATTTGCGGGAGCTTTCTCGACTGCCGCAGCTATTTCAGTTTCCGGTATCCAACCGCTTAAATCCTGTCCTTGATTTTGACGGGCGCAAACTTTAAGCAATAGCCATTTTTGTTGATCTGAAGTAGTTACGCGATCAGTAACCTGTACAATATTACCAGCAAAAACATTTCCTACCACTGCTTTAGAATTTGTTTCTGGTTTTTGGCGCAGTGATAATCGCTCAACTTGGCTAACTGTTACCCCGACGGGGTTTTTAATTTGAAATACTGATTTTAAGTTAATTTCCGGTGAAAAGCCGGGTTCTGTTGTAGTTATCGTAGAAATAACTTTGGGTTTCCATAAGTTCTGGAGCGGCCCCATAAATAAATAAGCAACTCCACCCAAACCAAATAATAAAATTAGCCCAGCAATTATTGCCTTTGGCGCGGAGTTTTTGGTTGTTGTAACTTGTATGGGAATAGTAACAGTGTCTACTATAGGTTCTGGGGTTTGGGGGGTTGTTTCGGCGATCGCTTCTTCTGGAGGACTTGGGGCAAAAAGTGCAAGAGTTGGACTAAGGGGAGAAAGAGGCTCTACAAAATTGCCTTTGTAGTGAATAACACCAACGGTTACATTATCGTGACCATTATGAGTATTGGCAATTTCAACGAGTCGAGCAGTGACTTTTGCTACTTGGGTTTTGCCTTCGAGGATGGGTAAAATTTCTGTGTCCCAATGTTGCTCGACGCGATCGTAATCGCTCAAGCCATCAGAACATAAAAGAAATACGCAATCCTCATCTAAGATAAATCGATTTACGGTAGGATGCAGAGCTAAGTTCATGCCTAAAGCTTGAATTAACGAGCCAGAGGAAGGCGCAAGAATAGCAGTACTGTAAAGGGAATAGCCTAGTCGTACTTCCCGCGCCGCCACATCATCATCTAGAGTTACTTGATGGCAGCCAGTACGGGTAATCAAGTAAGCGCGACTATCGCCGACATGAGTGAGGTACATTTGTTGCTGGTGAGCTAAAGCCATAACTAAGGTTGTCCCCATCCGTTGACGACCAGTGCGATCTTCGCTATCGTTGCGATCGCTAATTCGGTCATTAGCAGCGTGAGTTGCTTGCTCTAAAGCACCGATT
>CAJQOK010000148.1 GCA_905479905.1 uncultured Aliterella sp. | reverse complement strand
CTAAATCTTTGCGCTTCAATAACAACTTAGTCAAAGTCCGGATAGTAGTTAAAGGCGTACGCACTTCATGAGCAAAGGCTTGTAATAATTCTATATCCGAGCGGTGATTGCCAGCAACTAAATGTTCTTCTTGAGAAGGTTTTACGTAGGAGCAAGAGAGTAGTAAATGACTGAAATTAGTTACTACCCGGTAATCGGGTGCTACAGGTTCAAACTTTTTTACTAAAGTATCGAACTTGTCAACCAAAAGTGAATTAGTTAATAGTAAACGCGATCGCAATAGTTGCCATACTTTAGCCGCTTCTTCTGGCTCAAAAGAAAACTTAAATGCTTGATTACCACTACTATCACAGCCTAAAACTAACAGCAAACTAAATTTAGCTGTCAAAATCAAGCAAAACGGCTCCTGCGCCAAAGGATCGTTATTGAGTAAAAAAAGCTGTTGAGGGGTGGCATTTTGACTACAAACAGTTGCCTTAGCTGGTGGTAGCTGCGGAGAATTTTCGCTACTTTGCTCGACAAAAACTCCTGTTAGTAACCTAGTAAGTAAGTCGTTACTCCATAAAGGCGATGAACCTGCAAAAACTACTCCTTGGGGGGATAGAAGGGGATCGCCTTTACTGTCTATACTTTGTAATAGCAAGTCCTCAGTAGCAGCTAATGCCGCCCTCCATTCCTGCGCTGCTTGAGCCTGTAATTGTGACGGCGACAACTGGGAATTATCGCTACCCCAACCTTGTACCCGATCAAATTTCCAATTTAGTATTTCCTTTAGGGTAGGCAACATCCATTTTTGCACGAGCATTTGCCCCTTCAATAGTTATACAACCTTACTTACTACGAGCTTATAGATATTCAAGCCTTAGTGACAGTCGTAGAACCGAACCCCTAAGTCGCAATTGCCGTTAAAAACCTCCAATAGCAACAAGTCTAATTAGCTTAACCATTCCAAGCCGGGTGGGAAAGCAAAGCAGAAATTGCCCGAACACCACGCAGTTGATTGGATAAAGGTAAATGACCTTTGGGAGCGGTAAGATCCCAGGTAAATTCGTTAGGGTAGCGCGTCCAGTTGTTACCATCTTTCCAACCAATTTCCCCCCAGAGCTTTTCCCAATTTTTACCCACCGATAGCCAGATTTGACGCTGTACCGAGAAACCAAACTTACCTTCAGAGAAAACTAACCACAAAGTATTGATAGTATGCAAGTCTAAAAGCGGAAAGTTATCAACTTCTGTAAAATATAGCCATTTTCTTTGCACAGCACTAGCACCAGCCAACTGACACAGCAAACCCAAGGTTAAGCGGTCGGCGGCTTGAAAGTCTTGCTCTATCAGCAATTTTTGCAGTTCGGTATAGTCAATATTAGCTTCAGATTTGAGGGGGACAAGTCCGTAAGCAAAATTAGTTTGGAGAAATTCTCGCGCTGCTAAGGAGTTACTTTGAGCGAGAAGTTGGTAAACTTTGCCATCAATCCAGGTTGGCAAATTAGTTTGGCGTTGCTGCAAAAACTCCATTAAAGCCTTTTCGCCATCTTGACCAAAATCCGGTAGTTGGAGAATAGCTTGCTGTTGGAGTTTTTCTGAACCAGTAGTCAATTGCAAGCAAAGAGCAGAAAAAACGTCGCTCTGCGGGTGGGAAGCGGTGGGAGAATTAGTCATACTCTTTACTGAGAAACGCAGATTAGGGGCGATCTTTAGTTTAACTATACCGAATTGTGCGATCGCCTATTCTCATCAACAAAAGCTGTCTTATCAGACCAATTTCTGCATCATTGTCCAAAAATAATTGTCGATTGCGGCTTGCAAAGCGTTTAAAAAAAACATAATTAATTGGTTAAAGTGCTGTATCGTTTTCCTTTGAGTCAAGGACAAAGCACTTTACCAAGTGGGAAAATTGTCAAAAGCTAATTTAATTAATAGGAGTCTGGCTAAGAATGTACGAAAAGATCGCTCCTCCAACTACAGGTTCAACAGTCACGTTTAATAACGGCGAACCGATAGTTCCCGACAACCCAATTATTCCGTTTATTCGTGGCGATGGTACGGGAGTTGATATTTGGCCGGCTAGTCAAAAGGTAATCGATCAGGCGGTGGCTATTGCCTACAAAGGTAAGCGAGAAATTAGCTGGTTTAGAGTTTACGCTGGAGATGAAGCTTGCGAACAATACGGCACTTATCAGTATTTACCAGAAGATACGCTCAAAGCAATTAAAGAGTATGGGATTGCCATCAAAGGCCCTTTGACTACACCCGTAGGCGGCGGGATTCGGTCGCTAAACGTGGCGTTAAGACAAATCAATGATTTATACGCCTGCGTCCGTCCTTGCCGATATTATCCCGGTACGCCGTCGCCGCACAAATATCCTGAGAAAATGGATGTAATTATTTATCGAGAAAATACCGAAGATATTTATTTAGGAATTGAATGGAAACAAGGTAGCGAAATCGGCACTCGCTTAATTAAAATTCTTAACGAAGAACTTATCCCCGCTACTCCCGAACACGGTAAAAAGCAAATTCCCCTAGATTCAGGGATTGGGATTAAACCAATTAGTAAGAAAGGTTCTCAAAGGT
>CAJQOK010000147.1 GCA_905479905.1 uncultured Aliterella sp. | reverse complement strand
GCGTGTATTCATCAACCAACCGAGGGCTGAAGCTTCACGATTTTCAATTCCACTCACTCTTGCAGCGATGTAAGTACCAAAATACTTACCACTAATTGCTACGGCTACTACCGCCGCGCAAAGCAGCCATAATTCAGGACGATTGAGCAATCCTACTTGCGTCCGCAGACCGCTATAAGCGAAAAATATTGGTAACAGAAAAATTAATACAAAGTCTTCGGTTTTTTCGGCTATTTCCCTTACCAAGCCTTCATCTTTGGGCATAACTGCGCCTAACAAAAACGCCCCAAAAATGAAGTGAATACCGATTAATTCTGTAATTAAAGCACTTGCAACTACCCCAGCATAAATGCCTGCTAAAAGTAATTGATTCATCTTACCGACGCGCTGATAATACCTAGCAACGCGCTTTAAAAACCACCGTCCTACCGTCACCATCAAGCCGATGTAAATCAACGAATAAATAATTGTGGGGATAGCTCCGTTGATTGTCCCAGTTCTAGCTACAGCGATCGCTAAAGCCAGTACGCACCACGCGGTTACATCATCTACCGCCGCGCAAGTCAACGCCAATGTCCCTAGGCGCGTACCCTGCAAGTTATTTTCGGTAATAATCCTCGCAAGTACCGGAAAAGCGGTAATTGACATCGCTGCCCCCAAAAATAAGGCAAAGGCGGTAAAAGATACACTCCCATTAGAAAGCTGTGGATACAGTAATACAGCCAGCAGAGTTCCTAAAGAAAAAGGGGCTAAAATACTTACGTGAGATACTAAAATTGCAATTTCAAGCTGACCGCTCAAATATTTGGGATTTAGTTCTAACCCAATGAGAAACATGAAAAATATCAGTCCAATTTGAGATAAAACAAATAAATAAGGGATTGTTTCGGCGGGAAATAAAGTTGTAGCCAAATTTGGCGCAACTAAGCCCAATAAAGAAGGGCCTAACATAATCCCAGCGATAATTTCGCCGATTACTAGCGGCTGCTTGATTGATCGACATCCTAGCCCCACTAGCCGCGAAAGTCCAATTACAATTAGCACCTCAACTAGAACAATAGCAACTGCGTTCATAGTTTCCTCAATGGGATAATCCGATGTGTCCTATGATGATTCCTTCAATAACTTCAATCTGTCAAGGTAGTTGCAGATTTTGGGGGAAAACTTAGTAATTTTAACGTCCAAAACTTCCACCGTAGCTGTTAACAAGCGATCAACCCTACAAGCAATCAATATATTCAAATAACGTTATATATTCACTTCAAATCTTAGGCAGTCGATTCCGGTTAAAATTTTAAGTTTTTAGGGATTACCATAGACATTTTAGTTATTAATTTTTGACGTTCGTTAATATTTATACTCTGCTTTTATTTACAACTTAAACCTATAAAATGCAAAATAATTATTTGCGAAACCAGTTATTGTCTTATTCATCAATAAAAAAATCTTCATCAATCTTCTTAACTTCATATATTTCAACAGTGGATACACCAACGCCGTACTCTAGCATTAGTTGAGCTAGGCGATCGCCATTAATTAATACAATTTTTTTGTCAATCTTCGCTACATAGTCTATGGCATCATTAGAAAAATTTTAAGTTGTAATGAAGACTCCTTTTTTAGATTGGAAGCCATGTAATGCTCCCACAAATTTTTGAATTTCGGGGCGACCTACAGTTCCCTCCCATCTTTTTGCTTGGATATAAATAACATCTAAACCAAGCTTATCTTCCTTAATAATTCCATCAACACCACCGTCACCACTTTTGCCAACAGCTTGTCCAGCATCCTTTATAGAACCGCCATAGCCCATTTTGACGAGAAGTTTTACTACTAATCTTTCAAAAAAGCTAGGAGAACAAGCTTTAATCGGATTAATAATTTCCTCAGCTACACCTTGCTTAATCTCTAAATAAGCAGTTTCTAGATACTCTTGAGGAGTTTTTTGTTTGACAAATTATACACCGTTATCAATTATTCCAGAACTCGCTTCGATGCTTGTTTTGCTTTTAAATTTAATAAACTCAGGAAATTGCTTCAAGTATTTAATATCAATTGACGGAGGAGTTCGTTTTAAAACATCACTTCCTCTAGCAGTTATCTTGTAATATCCTCTTTGAGTATATTCAAGCAGAACAGCTTTCTTTAAATAAGTTTTAGCCCAACCTACCCTATTATCAAAAATGGCTTGTTGACCACTGGGTAAAAGTTTTTGTTTTTCTGCTTCACAAAGCTCAAAACTTGCAGCCAAACTATCTATCACCTCACGAGAAGAATGTTCCTGCTGGTCAGCTATATATTTAAGCAGGGGTAACATGATGCTTTAGAAATCGGGGATAGGCATTCAATATCTCTCGCTAATCTAGCTTACTCTTACTAAAGTCTGTTTTTAAGTCATGTACCCAACTAGAATGAATGTCACCTGTAATCACAACTGGGTTTGATGGTTTTTTCTGGTTTAAAAAGTTAAGTAATCGACTACGGGCGGCAACATAACCATCCTATTGATCGACATTGAATGCAGTTGCAGGAAGCGCATCAAAGTCATACGCCAACATAGTTTGTTGAGCAATCACATTCCAACGGCCTGGGGAACGATCCAAACCTCATTTAACTTTGGGCAACTCAAATCAAACAAAGCTAATACTTACTTTACTTTCTTGGGATAGTTTTAGAGCCAACGGGACTACTTTTAAATAGGTTTTCTAATAAGTGGCTGACTTAGTTTTAACCAAAAAGATCGTTAGTATTACTCGATTTAATTGCGAAGCCCAACCTAAAGTTACCAACCAAAAATTAACTAACGGTCAACGTATTGTTAACACTAACTTAATCTGCAAATAGTTATATATGTATACCAGCGTTGAGTAATTTCAAAACCAATGCAGAGACGTTGCATTGCAACGTCTCATTGCCAAAAATTCATACTTAACTTGCTGGATGATCAACCATTGACTTAATAGAATTTAGATCGAGATCGAACTTACGCGCGATCGCATTTATAACTTCAGTTTCGGCAGGAGTCTGTACGCCATCAGCTTCAACAATTCGGTAGCATTGAGCCAATAGGGGAATTGCAAAGTCACGGTTAAGTTGCATAAGTAGCGTAGCCAAGGGCTGAGGAGATTTAAAATCTTCAGCAATGACTTTAAGGGAAGACGGACTGAGGTTTATAGCTTGCAGTTGAGGTAAAAGCTCATCCCAAGACTTCGCGGGATGACTAGCTAAAATTGTATGTACTAAAATTCGATCCATGACAACTTGCTGGGCGATCGCAGTTTCTAAATATTCCGCGCTTTGTTGCTGCAAATCGTCCATTGCTTTCGATTTTACGTCTTCCGGCGACCTTAACTTAGTTTCATAAAATCTACAGGCAGCATAACCCAAAGAGTACAACATTGCAGCATTAGTGCTTGCCCCAATTGTTGCCCCCGCAAAAGGTACATTTCGTAGCAAGCCTAAACCTACAGCTTTGAGCAACCGACTACCACCTAAACCTAAACCAAAAATCCCTAAAACTTCGCCGCGACGCTCTGGATCTTTCAAGTCAAGTCCGTACACCGCCGCAATTTGATAAATCATCTCTGCTTGTAAGCGCGTTGTCGCCGCCAAATCTACCGCCAATAGAGCTATAGCTATTCCTGGTAAAAGACTGCTGGCAAGCCCAATACCCCCTGCTTGGGTAGCTTTTTCTACCATGATCCGATGAGCAAGTTGGCTAGGTGATTCGTGAGGATAATCTTGCTGGAGCTTTTTAACAGCGCTTTGAGCTTTGGCAACATCTACACTATCGGCAGCACCTAGCAGCCAATCGAGATTGAAAAAGCGAGTCAGCCGCCTTACAAACCAATTACTCCCCACATTGTCGATAGTTTCTCCCGCACCTTTGGTCATTTGAGAGAGCAAGTCATGAGTTCGATCCGCCGCCTCTTGCCCAACCTCAAAAGCGATACGGGCAACCTCTCCAACACTTTTAGTTACATAATCTATTGGATCAGGGGAATTTTTTGGCGGTTTTAACTGATTGCTCATAACTATGTTGCTCTTGCTGACTATATCAACAGTTGTAATTAAAAAGTTAGCTGAAAAACATCTATCTAACGCTTGTACTTTATCTAATTGCGCTGCGTCAAAAGTGATAACCTAGGCGATCGCAACTTACGGTTTCTCCTGCTACCTCTTTCGGCATAAAATTCTTAAAATATCTAGTCTCTAAAACGCGATCGCCTTTGGGTAATCGCACTTGTCTATCACACCCAATCATTGAAATTACTATGACTATTGGCTATGTTGCTCTTGTCCTCCACGCTCATTTACCTTTCGTCCGTCACCCTGGAAGCGATTATGTTTTAGAAGAAGAATGGCTTTATGAAGCTATTACCGAAACTTACATTCCATTACTGCAAGTATTTGAAGGCTTAAAGCGAGACGGCATTGATTTCAAAATTACGATGAGCATGACACCGCCCTTGGTTTCGATGCTCCGCGACAAACTGCTGCAAGAGCGCTACGACCTGCATTTAGCTCAATTAGAGAAATTAGTCGCTTTAGAAAGCGATCGCCATCACAATAACGGCCATCTCCGCTACTTGGCTGAATACTACGTTAAAGAATTTGGTAACGCACGCAAACTCTGGGAACACTACAAGGGCGATCTGGTTACAGCTTTTAAACAATTTCAAGACTCTAATAACCTAGAAATTATTACCTGTGGCGCTACTCACGGCTATTTGCCACTGATGAAAATGTACCCCGAAGCAGTTTGGGCGCAAATTCAAGTAGCTTGCGAACACTACGAGCAAACTTTTGGTCGCCCACCTAAAGGTATTTGGTTGCCCGAATGCGCTTACTATGAGGGGCTAGAAAGGATGTTAGCCGACGCGGGTTTACGATATTTTCTCACTGATGGGCATGGACTTCTCTACGCCCGTCCGCGTCCGCGTTTTGGTAGCTACGCCCCCATCTTTACCGAAACTGGAGTAGCAGTTTTTGGGCGCGACCACGAATCGTCTCAACAGGTGTGGTCTTCAGAAGTTGGCTATCCGGGAGCGGCAGAATACCGCGAATTTTACAAAGATTTGGGCTGGGAGGCAGAATACGAGTACATTAAGCCTTTTATTATGCCCAACGGTCAGCGCAAAAATACCGGGGTCAAATACCATAAAATCACTGGGCGTGGTTTGGGATTATCGGATAAATCTCTTTACGATCCCTACTGGGCAAGACAAAAAGCCGCCGACCACGCCGCCAATTATATGTACAATCGGGAGCAGCAAGTCAGCAATTTGCACGGGATTATGCAACGCCCCCCAATAATTGT
>CAJQOK010000146.1 GCA_905479905.1 uncultured Aliterella sp. | reverse complement strand
GCAAGGAGCGGGGCTGTATATTGGTAATACAATTGCTATAGGCAGGCGATCGCCTAGTACCATCGCAACTAAGTATAAGTTACCGCCGTTATCTACCATCGGGCAAGAACATTTACTTACTCGTGCGGCTGTTCCCTACCGCGACCCAACTTTACAGGACGATACGGCGGTAATTTTGCACAGAAGGCAACAAGAACAAAAAACTAGCCTTTTAGAACCTACCGCCCGTTGGCATCGGCGTACTCGCAGAAGTTTTAAAAAAGATCCGTCAAATAACTGATTTACTAGCTAAATTGATTATTCATACTATACTTACACCAATTCAACATATCCTAAATTTCTGCGCTTACTTAGTATATGTTTAAGTGGCGATCACGCAACTTTTTCAAATTCTTTAAGTGAGCCTGATAATCTAAATCTAAAGTTTAGCTGCTAACTTATTTGATATTTATCTTTAAAAAATGTAGTAGGATATACAATTTTTTTGAAGATCTAACGAAAAGATCGCCGCGTTTATCCCTAGTGACAAGATAAATTTTTAGTATAATTAATTATTATTAAAACTACTTAAATTCAATTGACAATTTGTAAACAGCTACTATGTAGATTGGATTGGTAAGGCAATGGTTTCTTCTTTCAGAACAAAAAAGATATTAGCACCGGACATTGACTTAGCTCCAGCCAAAATCTTAGTAGTTGACGACTATCCAGCTAATCGGATGACAGCAATGGCACTTTTGTCTTTAGAAGGCTATGAAGTTTTTGAGGCTGAAAGTGGGGCGATCGCTCTTGAAAAAGTCATAAAAATTCAGCCAGACTTGATATTGCTAGATGTGATGATGCCAGAGATGGACGGGTTTGAAGTATGTGAGCAACTCAAACAAGACGAACAAACTAGACTAATTCCAGTAATTTTTATCACAGCATTAAACGATAAACAGTCAAGAATTCGCGGGATAGAAGCTGGGGGAGATGACTTTTTAACTAAACCCTTTGATCGCCCCGAACTATCGGCGCGGGTCAAATCCTTAGTGCGACAAAAGCGACTCAACGAAGACTTAGATCACACCGAACAAGTTTTATTTTCTATAGCTAGAGCCGTAGAAAGCCGCGATCCTAATACTGGAGATCACTGTGAACGCTTGGTAAGCTGGGGAGAAACTTTTGGACAATTTCTAAAATTGTCCCGATCCCAAATGCGTAACTTGCAGTGGGGCGGTCACTTGCACGATATTGGTAAAGTTGGCATTCCTGACGCTGTAATGCTTAAGCAAGGAAAGCTCACTCCCAAAGAATGGGAAATTATGAAGCAGCACGTTATTATTGGCGAGAAAATTTGTCAGCCGTTACGGACAATGCGGGGAGTGATCCCAATTATTCGTCATCATCATGAGCGTTGGGATGGTACAGGCTACCCCTATGGATTGGTAGAAGATGAAATTCCTTATTTAGCTCAAGTATTTCAGATAATTGATATTTACGACGCACTGACAAGCGATCGCCCATACAAACGCGCTTTTACGCCCGAAGAAGCCTTAGAAATCCTCGCTCAAGAGAGAGATTTAGGATGGCGTAGCCCTAAATTAGTAGAGCAGTTTACAAAATTTATTTGTACTCAACAATCAACTTAAAGACTCAATAATTGCGATGGGCGTTCGGCACTCAGCTATCATCTAAACTGACACCTGATAGCTAATACTTAAGAATGGTAGCAGTAGCAATTTTAGCGGCGGGACGCGGAACTCGAATGAAATCCAACTTACCTAAAGTTTTACACTCTTTGGGTGGGCAGAGTTTGGTCGAAAGAGTATTGGATAGTTTGCAGACCATTTCTCCGCAACGGCGGATGATAATTGTGGGTTATCAAGCCCAAGAAGTAAAAACAGTTTTGCAGGAAAAACCCACCTCTCAGCTTTTGCCAGAGTTGGAGTTTATTGAGCAGACGAAACAATTAGGTACAGGTCATGCTATTCAACAGGTAATTCCTCATTTAGAAGGGTTTACGGGGGATTTACTGGTTTTAAATGGCGATGTACCACTTTTAAGACCTCAAACCATTAAACAGTTGTTAGAGGCTCATCAAGAGCATCAAAACGCCGCGACAATTCTTACCGCCCAATTGCCCAATCCTCAAGGCTACGGACGGGTATTTTGCAATGGACAAAATATCATTAAAGAAATTGTTGAAGATCGAGACTGTACCACCGCCCAAAAACAAAATCGTCGCATTAATGCTGGAGTTTATTGTTTCAACTGGTCAAAATTGATGGAGGTGCTGCCGCACTTGCAAGCAAATAACGATCAGCAAGAATATTACTTGACTGATGCTGTAAATCAGTTAGAGCAAGTCATGGCGGTGGATGTAGAAGATTATCAAGAAATGCTCGGTATCAACGATCGCGAACAACTAGCCGCCGCCTACGATATTTTGCAACAACGAGTGAAATCAAAATGGATGAAGGCAGGGGTAACAATGATAGATCCCCAAAGCATTACAATTGATGACACGGTAAAGTTGCACGCTGACGTAATTATTGAACCGCAAACTCATTTGCGCGGTAGTACAGAAATCGGTTCGGGCTGTAAAATTGGGCCTGGGAGTTTAATTGAAGATAGTTTGATTAGTGAAAATGTGACGGTTTTGTATTCGGTAGTTGTCAATAGTATTGTTAATAGCAATAGTCAAATTGGCCCCTATACTCATTTGCGTACCGCCGTTGAAGTTGGTGCT
>CAJQOK010000145.1 GCA_905479905.1 uncultured Aliterella sp. | reverse complement strand
GTCGCGGGGAAGACAGTTAATTTGGGAGTTGTTTCCGGGATCTGGGGAAGACTTAACTGTTTATTTGTTTCATTACCACCAAGTAAATAAGACTAATCCCGGTTCGTTGCTAGAAATGTACGAAGATTTCTTTACAATTTTGCCAGAGTATCGACGTTGCGATTTAGATAAATTAGTGTGGAAAAAACCTACATTTGGTTACATTCCAGGGCATTTTAGTAGCAATAGCCGCGATCGCACGGTGGCGTTTGACAGGTTAATTGCGATCGGTGACGCGGCTTCCTTGCAGTCTCCCTTAGTATTTACGGGTTTTGGCTCATTAGTCCGCAATTTGGGGCGTTTAACGGAGCTATTAGATACCGCGTTGCAGCACGACTTGTTGAGCGCGAAGCACTTAAATCAAATTCGCGCCTATCAAAGTAATATTGCAGTCACCTGGTTATTTTCCAAAGGTATGATGGTTCCTACCGGAAAACACTTACCACCGCAAAGAATCAACTCAATGCTCAATACATTTTTTGGGCTACTAGCTGACGAACCCTTAGAAGTTGCCGATAACTTTATTAAAGATCGATTTAGTTGGTTTACCTTTAATCGATTGGCGCTCAAAGCAGCTTTTAAAAACCCTGCTTTACTGCCTTGGATTTGGGATTTAGCAGGTGCGAAAGACATTTGGCGCTGGCTAGGAAACTACTTAAATTTTGGCATTCACGCCTTAATTAGTGCCATATTTGCTAGTTGGTTTCCTCAATTAGTTCGCCGTTTTCAACCAAGTCTTGAACCGCGTTTTCCGGCATTATGGTTCAAGTTGCTCAACATTAGTTATTCGTTAACTGCGGGATTGGGACAACCTTATACAAATGCGCGAAAAGTAGCGACACCAATAGATAAAAGGGAGACAGAATTAAGTAGCCAACATTTTAATTATTAGAGTTATGGAGTGGAAATGCGAAGTGCGAGCTTATGGCTCTATCGCTTTTAAGCGTAAGACCTAAGGAGCGATCGCACTTGAATCAAACTGTTTAGAAATATCTATCATTGGTTTATATAGACGTAGCGCGCCAGTGAGGAAAGGCTCAAAATCGAAGCGTTTATAAAACTCAACAGCAGTGTCATCAATTGCATCTACTATTACTGCTGCTGAGGCGACTTGTCGGCTACTCTCTAACGCCCGATGGAGAGCATCCATTAAAAGAACGCTGCCCAGGTTTCTCCCTTGATACTGCTGAGTCACTGCAAGCCGACCTAAGAGAGTTGCGGGTACTGCTGGATATCTCGCTAACTTTTTAATAAATTCCGCAGGTAAATCGCTGAGAATTATTGTTGCTGCCGATAAAGTATAGTATCCAATAATGGCAGCGCTGTCAGATTTTCTATCAATCATGACAAACGGGCAAGCACAGTATTTGTTAGAATCCTGTCGTGCTTGAGAGCGTATGTAACTATCTAGCTCGACATTGCCACAAGAAAAGTCAGTGCGCTTGTGCTTTTTAGACAACGGAACCACATCTAAGTCTAACGAATCTTCATCCATTAACTCATCAGTTCCTAGCAAGTAGTTTCTTATAGAGTTTGGTCGCTTGCAGGGTTTCTAGGTTCGGCTCCTTCGCAGGACGAATCAAAGATTTAACAAAATTTTCGCTATCAGCAGCACTCAACTTAATTAATTCATAGTCTTGGATGACTTTAGTAGCAGCCTCATCGAGGGAATGTCGAATGAAATCCGATAGAGTTAGCCCTTTAATCGCTGCTGCACGTTCAATTTTTTCTTTTTGTTCTTTCCTTACCCTTGCTTCCAAACGTACTTGATTATCAGATTTATCTATCTGTTGAACTCTACCTTCTGCAATAGCCATGTTTTCAAAGTTTTGGATGTTATCTTTATCTCAATGTTACGGCATATTGCCGTAAGTGTAAAGGAAAGGAGTTCTCTTTTCCCTTTACCCCGTAATGATTAATCTTTTGATCGTTTAATTTTTGGTGTCGGATCTCCTCGGCGATCGCGCTAGGTAAAAGTTCAAAGTAAGAAGATGCACTGTTTGCAAACTACTTAAGATTGCTAGAACCCTTAGAAATGCGCTCTTGTTGTTCGGGAGTCAGCCAACTAGCTCTCGAAAACTGACTTTGAGGCGATAGATATTCACGACGAACAGAGTCATACTCTAATATTTCCCCTGTTTCAATGTGATACATCCAACCATGAAGCTCAATTTCACCTTTATGCAGCTTGGAACGAATTGATGGATAAGTCCGCAAATTCTCTATTTGAGTAAGCACATTCTCCTCAATAGTTACCTGTAATAATTGTTCGCCTTCGTAGTGTTGGTAATTATCCTTAACCGTGCGGCGTGTGGCTTCAGTGTGTTTGAGCCATTGATAAACTAAGGGCATATCTTCCTCTAATTTATCCAACTTTAGTAATCCTTTCATCGCGCCACAGTGAGAGTGACCGCAAACAATAATTTCTCTAATCCCCAACGCTTGCACAGCATATTCTACCGCCGCGCCTTCCCCACCATTAGCCGCACCATAGGGCGGAATGATATTACCAGCATTACGGATAATAAACATTTCCCCTGGTTCGCTTTGGGTAATCAAATTCGGGTCAATTCGAGAATCAGAGCAAGTAATAAATAATACTCTCGGATGCTGCCCTTGAGAGAGCAACTCAAACATTTCCCGGTGAGTTGTTAAGTAATTTGTCTGAAAACTATGTACACCTTGAATTATCTTTTTCATCTTGTTTGTTTAAGTAGTACAGTGCTTTAAGAATTTATTTTTAACTATTTGCTTCAATCAATTGAGAAGTAACCAGCCGATCCATCCACCCTTCTAAATAAACTTGGTTAGTTTTTTGATGAGTCGGATCTTGGCTATCGAGTGGGTGAGGCATCAATCCCAAAATAGCGGCGGTTGTAACACAAAACATCGACTTTTGAAAACTGATACAAATTTGTACCCGTAAATCGTCCTCTCCTCGACGACTGCGATCGCGGTAAAGCTCATGGATATAATCTGGGAGATAATGCCGCATATCTTGCATTAACAACGTTGGAGGAATGCCCGAACCGCCAACAGGCAACGGGTCAGCGTACAAAGCTCCATAATTAAAGCGAGTCAAATCCGGCGAAATTTGATGGGCTTGGGCGTTGTAAGAA
This sequence comes from uncultured Aliterella sp., assembly GCA_905479905.1. Lineage (GTDB taxonomy): Bacteria > Cyanobacteriota > Cyanobacteriia > Cyanobacteriales > Chroococcidiopsidaceae > Aliterella. The sequence continues at coordinate 3,933 of CAJQOK010000145.1, read as the reverse complement.
ACCGTCCCTGAAAATGGCGTACCCCGAAAGAAAATTGCTTCTACATAAGGGACGGCGGTATCTGCTAAAAATGTTATCCCCGCCGACGCTGGAATAATGTCATAACTGCAACCATCTAGCTTAACAGCGTAATTAATCGGTAAACTAGCCGCCGCAACTAAGCCATTTTTGATGTGATTTACAACTTGGGGAATCGACTGGATTTCACCTTTGTCAAACAAGTCGCTTAAGTTCAAAAACATCTCGCTCATTACCCGCCAAAACTGCCCCAGGGCGCTGTAATAAACCTGTTGGCGTACTTGTTCGGGGAGATAGTCGGGGAAAAGTTGATTTAATCCCAACATCAACGGATTTTGCTTAAACCTTGCCTTAATTGCCTTTTGACTATATGCCATAAATTCTGGCGAATCTAAATACTTATCTAAAGCGCCGCCACCATGCCAAAGCATCCCTTTCATGCAGTATTCGGCGTATTCGTAATTAATGCGATCGCCCCACCAATGTTTCAGCAGTTTTTTTAAGGAAACATCGCCGTTGAAGTATTTAAAAAAGGGAAAAATCACCAAAAACTGATGCTCGGAAATGTAGATTAAATTTTTGTAGTAAGCTTCTAGCACGATGCCGTAGCTTTTTAAGATCCCGACTACATCTAAAACATTTTCTTTACTATCTTTTAGCAAAGCTTCCCCAGTTTTTAGCCGCTCAATATACGCCGCTAAGGGATGACTAGATTTTGAACTTGTAATGTCGATCATCGCTGATACTCGTTTAAAGTGCTGTGACGGCTAACAATAGCTGTGGGTGTTGGCATAAAAGTTGTAGTTGCGGAAAGTTTGGGGACGGATGATTCCGTCCCAAAGCTTTGCAAGAGGGTAGCCTCACTCCAACGCAACATCCAAGCAGGTTGTAACCCAAATATTACAATCGCCACAGCTAAAATCATGGCTGGAGTGCGGTCAAACCAACTCACCGGGGGCAAATTAAGCGCCGGGGTAGAAAGACGACCAAAAAAGACGCGGTTAACTAACAGCAAAAAGTAAACGGCGGTTAAACCCGTACCAATCATACAGAGCAATGTTTGGGTAGGAAACATAGCAAAACTACCGCGAAATACCAGAAATTCCGAGATAAAACCTACCATTCCCGGTATACCCGAACTTGCCATCACTCCCAATACCATTAAGCTACCAATTAAAGGTAAACCGCGTTCGGGGTTCAATAAACCGCGCAAAGTGTCTAAGTTGCGAGTGCCAGTTTTTTGATAGACTACACCCACTAATAAAAACAATAAAGCAGAGATTAGCCCATGACTAACCATTTGAAAAACGGCGGCTAATAAGCTTAAAGAAGTAGCACTAGCCGTCGCTAAAAGCACGTAACCCATATGAGCAATAGAGCTATAAGCTACCATTTTTTTCATATCAGTTTGGGCGATCGCTGTAAATGCTCCATAAAGTACGCTAACTACCGCCCAATTCGCCAGTATCGGCGCTAAAACTGTCCAAGCTTCGGGAAATAAACCCAACCCAAACCGCAATATTCCATAAGTACCTAGTTTCAGCAAAACTCCCGCCAGCAGTACCGATACCGGGGTTGAGGCTTCAACGTGAGCATCAGGTAGCCAGGTATGGAAAGGAACTAAAGGAATTTTAATCCCAAAGCCAATTAGTATCGCCCCCAAAAGTATTAGTTGCTGTCCAATCGGTAAAGCTTGGGATAATAAAGGCTGATAATCAAAGTTGGTCGAACCACTCAACCAAGTTAATCCTAAAAATGCTGCCAGAATTAAGATGCCGGAAATAGCTGTATAAATCAGAAACTTTGTAGCTGCATAGGCGCGTCTTTCCCCTCCCCAAATAGCAATAAGTAAGTATAAGGGGATTAATTCTAGCTCGTAGAATAGGAAAAACAGCAACAAGTTATCTGCCAAAAAAGCGCCAACTACGCCTGTGTTTAGCAGCAACAGCAAAATGTAATAAAACCTTGGACGACTTACAGATTTATCGCTGCTATAAATTGCAATCCAAGTTAGCAAGCTATTTAAAGCCAGCAAAGGCAAAGATAAACCATCTACTCCCAATTGATAGCGCAGTCCAATCGAGTCTACCCAGGGTAGAGATTCAGTAAGTTGCAAAGTTGGGTTAGTAATATCAAATTGAGTAACAATAACTATTGTCCAGCCAAAAGAAAGCGCGATCGCAATTATCGCTCCAAGTCTAAAGCTATTGGGGTTGGCTTTTCTAGGCAATAGACCAATAATAATTGCCCCTAATATCGGTATCCAAATTAAAGCACTGAGCATCGTTTTCCTAGAATCCCCACATAAATCGCGTCAAAACTAAACCCAATAGACCAACACCGACAATGATTGTCAGCATATAACCTTGAGACTGTCCCGATACGCTGTACTTTAAACTTTCGCCGCTAAAAATAGACGCTAAACCTACTAAATTCACCGCTCCATCGACAACGTAGCGGTCAAACCAATTGCTAAACCGGGAAATTTGATTAACAGCAAAAACAACACTCACGCGGTACAGTCTATCGATGTAAAAGTCGTATCCTAGTAAGTCTTGCACCACTCGCCAAGGCAATTGCAGCGATCGCGACCAAGCTTTATGCAGATATACAGTACCGCCAATTGTGCAGCCAATGACGCTAGACAAAAACAGCGCCGCCACTGAAGGTTTGTTGACATATTCCCATGTCGGTAATAACGACCACTGCTGCAACATCAACGGCACTAACAAATTGACAATTATTAACGACACCATTGGCACAGCCATTGTCCAACCAACTTCCGGTGTCCGTCGCGTCTTTTGTTGGGGCGTACCTAAAAACACCAGTCTAAATAAGCGCGTCAAATTTAAAGCCGTTAAAGCATTAACTACGAGCAAAACCCCAACTAACCAAGGTTGTTCTACCCACAAGTCATCCACCCCTAATTGCAGCGCCCAAAAACTCCCCAAAGGCAACAGCCCAACCATTCCCGCCGACCCAACTATAAAGGCTGTGGTTGTGGCTGGCATCCGCGACCACAAGCCGCCCATTTCCGTTAAATCTTGGTTTGTAGTTGTTTGAATTACCGAGCCAACACTCATAAATAATAAGGCTTTGGAAATCGCATGAGTAAATAACAACATCAATGCAAACCCCGTCCATTGCTCCCCAATGGCAATAAATACTAACCCCAAATAAGCGCTAGTAGAGTGCGATAAGGCACGTTTAATATCAATTTGAGCGATCGCTACCAATGAAGCCCCCACCGACGTTACCGTACCAATAACTACTAATGTTGCTAAAGCTATTGGTGACAAACTGAAAATTGGCTGAAGGTCAATTAATATATAAGCTCCGCAAGCTACTACTACAGAATTTCGTAAAATTGATGCAGGGTTTGGCCCTTCCATTGCTTCATCTAGCCACAAATGCAAAGGAAATTGGGCGCATTTGCCGATAGAGCCAGCAATCAAAGATAATCCTAATAAATTTGCCGTCAAGGGCGATAAATTAGCATTTTCTGCCCACTCGTATAAGTCAGGATAGTCTAAGCTTCCTGCCATCGTTCCTAAAGTCACAACCCCCATCAGCAGTAAAATGTCTCCTACCCGCTTTGTTAAAAATGCGTCTCGCGCGGCGGTGACAACTAAGGGTTGAGCGTACCAAAACCCTACCAATAAATACGTTGATAAAGTCAGCAGTTCTAGCAATATGTAAGTTAACAGCAAAGAATTACTAATAGCTATGCCGCTCATCGCCCCAGCAAAAAATCCCATCAACGCAAAGAAACGACCCAAAGCCCAGTCTCTTTCCATGTATCCCAGGGCAAAAAGTTGAGCCAAAAAACTTAACCCCGTCACCACTTCCAACGCGCCCACGTTTATCGACGAGATATCTACACTCAACGTCAAATCTATATCAGCGACTTGCAGC
>CAJQOK010000144.1 GCA_905479905.1 uncultured Aliterella sp. | reverse complement strand
GGTGAAGTGGTTTTTAATCGTCTAAATGCTAACAATAGTGGGGCTTATAAAAATGCTGACTTGAGAGGTTATCAAGTGCTACTCAATTATCGCCCTTACCGTGCAGTTACTGATATTGCTTTCCGAGTTAGTCTCGATGATATTTTAAAAAATCGCCTCACCCCAGCAACAAAAAAACAATTGCAAGACCGAATCGTTCTCATTGGAGTTACTGCGCCAAGCAGTGTTAATGATTACTGGTTTACACCTTATAGTAGTAACCAACGGCGCTTTGAAAAACAGTCACCAGGAGTGTTTATTCAAGCACAAATGGTTAGTCATATTTTAAGTGCTGTCTTAGATCGAAGACCTGTATTATCGGTGTGGAACTTATGGCTAGAAAATCTTTGGGTTGCTTTTTGGTCAATAGTCGGTGGTCTGTTAACTTGGTACTCTGAGCGAATATTATATTTAGGATTAGCGGCATCTGTTACACTTTTTATTTTGGGTAGTATGTGTTTCGGGTTTTTACTTCAAGGTAGCTTAGTTCCTTTAGTACCCCCAGCCTTATCATTATTATTTACAAGCATAATTATAGTAATTTACCGAAATTATAAATCTAGATAGTATTACTGTTAAAAAAACTATCACTGGAATGAAATTAGCGATGGAAAACATGACCCAATTTCGTACCTTTTCCAAGCGATCGCTCGGTATAGTTGTATTGGTGCTTGCCAGTACCAGCTATATTACCCAAGTAGATGCACAAAATGTTGATGTCAACAAAACTTCTACTCCTACCTCTATGCGATCGCCCAAGCAAGCACCGAAGCGACCGGGGAGAGTAACCTTTATTCAACCCAAATTGCCAAGCAATGGAACCCCTAGCGGACGGCAAAGAGGCGCGGCGGGGCGGGGAAATTGTTTAAACAATGTAAATATACCTTTAACGGCAGTAGTCCCCAGTATTAAAACATCTGCCGATAACGGGAATAGGGCGATCGTTGCTACAAATGTGTGGGGATTAACAGTTAAGGCACATCCAACTTTTTTATTTTATGTCCCTTACAACTATCCTGCTACGGGAGAATTTGTATTGCAATCGGAGGATAACGATATTTATCGCTCGCCAATTATGCTCCCCAAAGAACCGGGAATTATCAGGTTGCAATTACCTCCTGAATCTGCACCGTTAGCTGTGGATAAAATGTACCGTTGGTACTTTAAAGTTCGTTGCAGTCAAAATATGGCAAGTCCAGTATTTGTAGAAGGCTGGGTGCAGCGAGTTAATCTTGATCCTACTGTTAGCGATCGCCTAGCTAACACAACGTCGTTACACGAACAAGTAGCTTTGTATGCAGAAAATGGTATTTGGTACGATACCGTAGCAACTCTAGCCCAGATACGCTTGCAAAACTTAGAAGATACCGTAACTTCAGCAGATTGGCAGAACTTATTAGAAACAATAGATTTATCTACTCTAGCCTCAGAGTCAATTAAGGGGACAGATAGCAAAGACAAAAAATCATTAATAAGTGAATATAACCCTGATTAATTTTGCTTTTTTAAAGCCAATTACCAATTAAAATATAGGCTCCCCAATAACTAGGGCGGCTGTAATTAGGATATTTTTTTAAAAAACTTACCTGAGCGCGGCGGAGAGCTTCGGCTTTAGTAATCTTACTCGTCGCTAACTCTCGATAAAATTCTCCAATAAATAGGGCTGTGGCTTCATCATCTATTTGCCATAAAGAAGCTAAGGTACTGCGCGCCCCCGCCCGAATTGCCACCCCCGCCATGCCTAAAGCAGCACGGTTGTCACCTACGGCGGTTTCGCAGGCACTTAAAACTAATAAAGAGATCCCATTGGGTGAATTGTGATTGCGCTGATTCTGCCTTTCATTAGCACCGCGTAGTAAAGTATCTAGTTGCTTAACGTTAATTTCTCCATCGGAGGCTAAGATAAATGTATTTTTTGCTTCAGAACTAAATTGTCCATGAGTAGCAATGTGAACAATATTAAAGCCTGATGACTCCATAGCCGCCGCTAGAGACTTGCTAGTAAATTTGCCATTTAGCAGTTGATTGGTTTTTATTCCAGCTTGCTCGATCAAACTAAATTCTACTTTGACCGATGGCAACGGGGGGTAAGGAGAGTTAGCTGGAGCAACGCTGAGTCCCGCCGTTAATGCTTTTAGACCATTTTGGGGTAAGGGGCTAGATGCTAATAGCTGTAAGCCAGGGCTGAGAGCTACGGCATACTTTTCAATTAGATACTGTTTGCCATCATACAAGGCAGCCATCGGAATATTTTGAAAAGCCCCATCTAATACAAAGACTAAAGTTTTAGCTTTACTCCCAGCTATTTGCGCCTCCGCAGGTTGAATTAGCCAGCTATATACTTGTTGCGATAAAGCTTTAACTTCTTTAATTGCATCAGGTTCCGTTAGCTTAGTACGCAAGGTTTCTAAGGTTTTTTCTATTTGGGGTTGGGATTTGGCAATGGTGTAGTGAGTAAGGGGCGCGTTAGGTAATTTGAGGATAACTTCGGTGCGATCGCCTAAAATAATTGGGTAAATAATTGCCGCGCTTTCATCTTCTGTATCGGCGAGGCGATCAATTATTACAGAATTTGCTTCAATGCAAGCTTCCCGAAAAAAGTTATCTAACTGCGCAAGTTGCAGTGATTCAATTACCGCCCGTGCTTGAATTAAGTTGTCTTGACTAACTTTTGCATTGTCTTTACTCAACAGCAAATCGACTAAGCCGCGATAAACAGGTTCTACTTCTTCTCGAAAAGAAAACTGCACATCTGGATTGATGGCAACTAAGTCGTTGCGTAAAGATTTAAGTAAACTAACCGATTCTGTGTAAAATGCGATCGCACTGGGTACATTTCCTTGAGCTTTAAATACTCTACCTAGTTGCCACGAGGAGCGATAAGCTAAATCTGGAGCATTAATTGCTTGAGCAATTAGTAAGGATTTTTCTGCTAATTGTTGAGCATTTTTCCATTGTTTAGTTTGTTCGTATAATTCGCCTAAATTACTTAGGGCATAAGCTTCCGCTCGTTTATCTCCCAAGCTTTGAGCTTGCTGTACAGCTTTAGCTAACAACTGAGCAATTTCTGGTAAAGATATAGTTTCTTGTCCTTTACGCTTACTCAAATCTTGTAAACTCTGGGCAAAATCAATTTGAGCGTATATTGCTTTACTACTTAGAGGTAGACTAGCGATTTGTGTGCTAATTTGCGGCAACAAGGCTTGAGCCGCGATTGATTGATTTGTTTCTACTAATAGACCAAGCTGATTTAATTGAGCTTGGGTTTTAATAGTTCCAGAAGATGCGGTTGTAGCTTGCTTGTAGTAATTCAAAGCGGCTTTATTATCTTGCTGCGCTCTTGCAGTATTACCAAGGCTAAACAAAGTTGCACCAATATCTGGAGTCGAGTTTAATTTTTGAGCTAATACTAAGCTTTGCTGTAATATTTGTTGCGACTGTTCCCAATCGCCTACTACCCGTAAAGCATTTCCTAGATTGCGTAATCCAGCGATTTTAACTAGAGAGTCTGGTTGTTTTTGGAGCTTTTGATTGACAGTGTTTAAGCTTGCCAAAGCGCGGCGATAAAACCCTAATGCTTGCAAGGCTTGGGATTGATTGATTAAACTGCGATTAATTCCTGTTTCATCTTTGGCTTGAGTATAAACCGTCGTGGCTTGAGTCCAAGTATTTAACGCTTGCTGAGATTGCCCTAAAGCCAGTTGTAGACTGCCTTGAGTGTTGAGCGCTTGGGCTAAGATTGGGAGATTTTTGTTAGTTGTTTGCAATAATTTGAGGCTAGATGCGATCGCCTTTGTTGCTGCTTCCCACTGTCCAAGTTGCTGATAAGCCAAAGATAAATTGCTTAACACCATAGCTTGATTCGCGCGATCGCCCTGTTCGGTATATGCTCGTTCCCAAATCTCCGCAGCTTTAGAAAACTGTTCGTTTTGGTATAGTTCTCTACCTTGCTGTACCAAATTTGAAGGCGACACGCTTTGAATGCTACTTGTTGCTACCGGACTCGCCTCTACTTGAGCAATTCCTATACCCATTAGAACTAAAATACTTACAACAGTTTTCATTTGACATTTTTCCCTAAATTAGGAATTGTGACAACTTGGAGACCTTAGCCAAGGAACTTCGAGAGTAACATTAAGAGCAGAAGCTGTAAGCACTACCTGCCCTTGGGGACTTATTACCCATCCTTGGGCTTCAACA
>CAJQOK010000143.1 GCA_905479905.1 uncultured Aliterella sp. | reverse complement strand
CAATTTATGGATTTCACAGATATTGATAAAGTAAACCGATTTGTAGTGTTGACAGACACAAACCCCGGCAGCTATCTCTCATTGCTGGCAAAGTTAATTGATAGTGCTTCTAAGGATGAAATTTTGAAGATAGCTGGTGGTAGACGCGGAGGACCACGACGTACGCTAGTCTGGCTTGCTGAACGAATGGTTAGGTTGCCCGAATTTTTTTGGGATGCAGAAACTATTTTATGGAATCTAGCTCTTGCTGAATCAGAGCATGACTTAGCTAACAATGCTACAAATATCTGGCAGCAATTGTTCCAAATTTTCTTACCTGGGACAGCAACGCCCTTTGCAGAAAGGATAGCTTTACTACAACGAAGGCTCTTAACTGAGGATGAACAGCATATATCTCTTGCACTTGAGGGGTTGAGCAATGCCCTTAAGATAGAAGATGTATCGCGTATAGTAGGTACACCTGTAATAGCTGGTCGAATTCCACCTGAACAATGGCAACCTAAAACCCAGTTGGAACTGAGGCAATGTATAGACCTAGCCCTGGATGTTTTGGTACAGGTTGCCGCAAGTGTTACGCCTAGCCTGCGGAATGGGGCGCTAAACGTTGCAATACAGCATATGCGTACGTTCCTGCTCAATGGCTACCTAGAGCAGATGAAAGCACTTTTCCCTGTAGGCGATGTATCTCAGGATGTACTGCTATCTCTAATCGAAACGATAGAGAATTTCATACAGTTCAACTCTAGTGTTTCTCTGGCAGTGCAGGAATGGGTACAGAATCTTATTCCTGATGACTTTCATGGAAAACTCATTAAGACTCTGGGTAAATCCCCTTGGCACTATTCATTTCAAGACAACCAAGAGGCTTGGCATCAAGAAATCCTCAGTTTGGCTAGACAGTTTTGCGAACAGAAAGAACTTTTAAAATCCGAGATAGATTGGCTCGGCTCCCCTCAAGCAAAGGGTGCAGGATCATTAGGTAATGCTATGGGCTTATGTGATACCAATGCAGTTTGCTTAGACATTATTCTAGATGCAGTAGCAAAGACACACGATACTGCTCTAGCAAGGGAATATTTGGGGAGCTTACTCAGAAACCATCCTCAGCATTCTACGGCAGTTAATGCACGGCTCGACCAATTTGAAATCTACATACCAGCAGTAGCTTATGAGTTATTTATAGTAGGTGGTGATACTACTAAATCTGTAGAGAGAACCTTAAGGCTTATTGATGCAGGGACTCTGCCATTAGATTATTTCGGCGGTTTTATTTCTGGGACTGCTCAAAGATCGCTTTCTGTAAAAGAGTTCTATGAAATCCTCAAAAGGTTAACTAATTCATTAAAAGGTGAGAAAAATATACCAACCATTCAGACGGCTATAAAGTTAGTTGCTTATCGGTTAAAGAGTGACGATAGACAAAATCAAGCAGATGTTTTAGAAAATACTGCAATTCAGGATTTAATTTGGGATCTTCTTGAAACAACTGCTAAACTTTATGATGGCGAAGCGTATCATTGGGATGAAATTCTTAGGATAGTAGCAAAACTTGATGTAGATAAGACTGTAAGAATTGCTAGTTTAGCTCTTATTAGTGAAGACTCTCAAAAAACAACACGAGCTGAACAAATCCTGATTGAACTTGCTAAACATCAAGCTGCTCTAGTGATGCAACGGGTAGGTGAAGCGATGCTTGATGAGGAATACGGATGGCAGTTTTACGCAGAAAAATATCGCTGGCTTATACAATCTATCCCTTTTGATGCTATGAAAAGCTGGCTTCACTCAACAGGTGCTGTTGGAGCGCAGAAAATTGCAAGGGGTCTTCCCCTCCCCCAATTAGATGAGAATAATAAACCTATCGTGGCAAGACTTACAAGCTTTGTTTTATCGGAATTTGAGAGTGATGAGCGCACATTTCAAGAATTTTGTATAGGTTCACATAGTTTGCAGCCCTACGTTGGAGACATTGCATCACATAAAAAAAGGGAAGCTGAAATAGCAAAAAAATTTCTTGATTATCCACTACGTAGAGTTAGAGAGTGGGCAGAATATGAAATTTCTAGTTGTGAGCAAGAAATTAAGTATTGGGGTCAAATTAATGAAGAAGGAAAGATAGGTTAATTTTTCTGTAGTCACAAATCTGATTGACATATTGTTGTAACCACTACTTAAAAATCTGCAAAGCGTGGGCAATATCTGTTAAGGGCAATTTCTCTACTAACAATCGGTCAATGATGCCTTTGGTCTGTTCGCTAATCATACGCCATTGAGGGTCTTCCAAAAACTGTCCCCACAGTCGCAACATTCGTAGTTTTGCTTATCATGTCGAGTTTAATTGTTTTTGATTACATCTTCAGATTGACAACTGGGGCAGGCAAGCAGACCCGTAGACATTAGCCCACTTATGAAATAACAACGACGTTAACTAACAAAGCTTTAGCAGATAATTTAGAGATTCATCCTACCAGTGTTCTAAGATTGAAATAACAAGATATATTACCTGTTATTAATGAGGATGAGATTGAAAAGATCCGAGTTGCGATTACAGAACTTAGTCAAGAAAAATGCGGTAATTGCACTCCTTCAGAATTAGTAGAGCTTAAAGAATATAAGGACATCAATCATATTAATCAGTAAGTATCTTCTAATCATTATCTCTTAGTTACTTTCTAGTTACTAAGGCTCAACAACCAAATTATTTATTCTAAAGTTGCCAGACAAAAGTTTTAAGCTGATAACCCAGCCTGCCGCCCACTAGAAGCTTGACCACGCGCTTTTTCCTGCCGTTCTACCTTAGAAATGCTACTGAGCTGCTCTTGCAACTGAGGCGACTGTAAGCCCTTGGCAAGATTCCGCATCTCAACTGTTTGAGGTGATTTATCCCACAACGAGTAAGCCCTTTCAAGTTTATTCCATTGACCTAATTGATTTTCTCTTTGTTGTAAGTGAGCGATCACATTATCTAACTTATTTGCCGTCTGTTCTACCTGGGCGACGGCTAAATCGTACTTTCCATTCCAATTACGAAAGGGACTTTTTTGCATAGCTTCAACAGTTGCTAACTGTTCAGTTTGTTGGCTTCCCAAAGCGTTAATGCGCTCCGTAAGCTGCTTGACCTCAGACTCAACTTTTTGTCGGTCAGCCAGAGGTGGAGGGCTGGGTGGAGGAGAGTTTAAGTAATTGGTAATATTTTGGTTGAGGTTAGTCAGATCCCCATCGCTCAGGTTGCTCAACTGCTCAACTACCATTAGTTGCTTATAGTACGCCTGAAAATCCGTCTGCATAACTGTTATGGCTTTATCCGTCAAAGGTGTCCCTTGTTTGAACTCGCTACCAATTTCAGAAATGCGGTTTAGATGTTTTTCGGACTTGTTTAACTCTCTGGCGGCTCTGTACCAATCCCGCAGCGTGTTTAGCGATGGGCTAGTTGATTGAAGCGTGGTAAGCATTTCGTTAGTCCGCTTATCAACGCGCTCTACTACTTGCTGGAAAAGCTGCATGGGGTCTACTGCCTCTGTCGCACTTGTAGCAGGCTCTACAGAAGGCACAGAAGAAATAATGCTTTCGCCCTTCGGTTCTCTATTTGTTAGTGGCGCTTCAACGAAGCTAGTTACAGTAGCTTCTTTAATGCTTGATACAGATTCTTTTACTTGACTTGCGCTCCTCGTTGGCTCCTTTTCTACTCTGGCTGTATTTTGAGATGCGCTGGCAGTAGTAGAGCGTGTATTTTGAGATGCGCTGGCAGTAGTAGAGCGTGTATTTTGAGATGCGCTGGCAGTAGTAGAGCGGCTTAACCCAATATCAAACAGGCTTAATTGAACTCCTTGAGGTTCGGCTTGCGTTGTTTGAGTGCTAACAGAAGACTTACCCAAAGATGATTTAGGTTTGGCGGGTTCAGTTGCTACTGCCTGCTCTAGTGGCAAAGATGGCTCTACAGTTTTTTGTGCTGAAAGATTACTAGCTGAGGTAGTAACGATGGATGCTTCTTCTAGGGGCTGATCCTTAGAAGAAGTAATAACGGCGGCTACTTGCTTTGACTGTTGGGGCGCTTCTATTTGCTGTAGATTCTCTATCCCTTTTGGGGTTTGTTCAAGTTTTGGTGCTAGAGGCTCTGGATTTTCTACCGCGACTGTTGCTTGCTCTTGTACCAGTGCTGACTGCTGTTTGGTTTGAAAGGCTGATAGCGCAGCTTTGCCAAAACCCTGCTCTATCA
>CAJQOK010000142.1 GCA_905479905.1 uncultured Aliterella sp. | reverse complement strand
CCTCCATAATCATCGGCGGACGACGAATTGGATCGATAAAGCTCAACCAGTGAAAGTAAACTCCCTTCTCGTCTGTTCCTGGTTCTATATAGTCGGTAGGAAAAAGCAATACGGGGTAAATTTGAAAGTACTGGTTGTACTCAACGCCACAATGCCACTCAATGCCGTAAAAAAGTGGATGTTGGAGTTTTTTAATGTGATAGTACAAATTGTTTTGATACCCGGAAGCTGTACCTAGCCAAGTATCATCATCAATTTGTTCGATCATCCGGCTAAACAACGTCCATTCGTCTAAATTCTGCAACTCGCAGAGATAGTCAAAGGCGGTTTCGGGGGAAGTGGCAATAAAAGCCGATGTAGCGAAGGTATTTTTTTCCACTGATTACTCCTTTGTTTTTAGACTTTTAGCTTTATTAATCCGCTCTTGGGCTAAATGCCGAGAAGCTTCATAAGTAGTAATTTCTGCACTTTGGGCGATCGCAAAAATCTCTAAAAGTGTGTCGTAAATATTGTTTAGTTGTTGAAATGCTTTGGTTTCGTCATAACCAATCATTTCGTTGTAAACGTTAATAAGTCCGCCGCCATTAATCACATAATCCGGGCAATATAAAATCCCCTTTGATTTCAATGCTTGGCTGTGTAGTTGCTCGCTTTCTAGCTGGTTATTTGCCGCCCCAGCCACAATAGGCGCTTTAATTAATGGAATAGTGTCGCTGTTTAAAATTCCCCCCAAAGCACAAGGGGCAAAAACATCAACATCTAAACCATAAATTTCATCGGGGGCGACAACTTTAGCTCCGTACAACGAAGCAACAAGTTCTGCTTTTTCGCTGCTAACATCGGTAACGTATAAGTCAACCCCATGCTCGTGCAGGTACTTACATAAATTACCTCCCACATTTCCCAAGCCCTGGACGGCAACTTTTAAACCCTCCAGTCCTTGATTTTGCAGGCGAAAATTGACGGCGGCTTTGATCCCTAAAAGTACACCTTTAGCCGTAATTGGCGCAGGGCCACCAGACTTTTCGGAAGTACCAACTACGTGGCTTGTTTGACGGCGAATTGTACAGACATCTTGGGGGGTAATATTGACATCTTGTCCGGTAATAAACCGCCCGTTTAAGTTTTCAATAAACCGCCCGTAAGCCTCAAATAGCTCGTCAGATTTTTCTTCGGGATTGGCAATAATTACCGCTTTACCGCCGCCTACAGGAATATTGGCGCAAGCAGCTTTGTAGGTCATCCCACGACTGAGACGCAAAACGTCTTTAAGGGCGGCGGCTTCATTCACGTAAGGAAGCATTCGAGTTGCTCCCATTGCTGGGCCCAAACTCGTATCGTGAATTGCAATAATTGCTTTGATCTTTGGGTTTTGTCCGTGACAAAAAAGCACTTGCTCGTGACCCATTTCTTCGATAGTTTCAAAAATTTTCACGTAACTATCCTGTTAAAAGCAGTTAAACCAAGGGAAAGGAAACTTGTTTGGGTGTATTAGTCGCTTTGACTCCTTGGGCGGCTAGTCCTTGATTGCGTCCTTTAGAAGGTGCGGGGCGACTAGGATCGATTAGGACATCAATTACAAAGGGGCCATTGTGAGCGATCGCTTTTTCTAACGCCGCCGTTAAATCGGCTTCGGTTGTAACGCGCACCCCATCAGCGCCCATACCCCGCGCCACAGTAACAAAATCTGTTTCCGGAATTAAAGCATCGGCTCCCGTAAGTCCGAGTAGTTTCATTCCTTGAAAGCACATATTGTATCGAGCGTCATTTAGCACAATCCAAATTGCTGGAATTTGATACTTAACGGCGGTGCTAATTTCGTTATTCATTAGCATTGCCCCATCGCCAACAATCGCCACCGCGATACCCTGGCGTGCGATCGCTGCCCCGACAACTCCCGTTACCGTATGACCCATCGCCCCTACTCCCGTACTCACCCGGTAACGCCCTGCTTGATTAAATCGCAACAGGTTAGTTGACCAAGTAAAAGAGTTGCCCGACTCTGCCATAACTACAGCATCAGTGCCTTCAACTATGACTTTTTGGATGGCTGACATCAGCACTTCAGGACGGACTAAGTTATCTGTACCTGGTGAAATCACTTCAATTTCTGGGTGCGGTAAGGTATTGGTTTGCTCTACTTGGGGCATTTGCGTTAATAACTCTTGCACAAATACCTCAATATCTGACTGTATAGGCAAAGTTTCCGTGTGAGGATAAGCTACCCCTGGAACTTGGGGATCGATGTCTACATGGATAAATCCACCTCTAGGAACCATTGATTGACTCCAAAATGAAGTTGGTTCCCCTAAGCGCGTCCCTAGTACCAATATTCTTAAAGGCATTTGAGTCTGCATATAAGTCATTACTGACGAATGCCCCCCTAAGCCCGTCACCCCAATAAATTGCGGATGATCTTCAGGAAAAATCCCCTTAGCACGCGGCGAACACATTACGGCGGCTCCGGTTCTTTCCGCAAGAGTGCGAATTTCCTCCGCCGCTCCCCTAGCTCCAAAACCTAGCCAAATCGCAAAGTTCCCTTCTGTTAGCTTACCGACACATTTAGCAATTGTTTCTTTGCTGGGAATAGCGCGATCGCCTTCTAAGTCTAATCTTGGCAACTCCTGCTCAACTAAACTTGTTTGCACAGCCGTAGGTATGCTCAAATGGGCGACAAAGCCTCCCGGTTGCGCCAACCCTAAAGCAATCCTCTTAAAAATCTGCGGTAATTGCGCCGCACACTCTACAGTAGTTGCGTAGTTAAACAACGCTCCCGATGTAAAGATTCCTTCACTAGGCAATGTATAAGCTGTAGTTTCTTGAATCGCCCACTTTCCC
>CAJQOK010000141.1 GCA_905479905.1 uncultured Aliterella sp. | reverse complement strand
TTACTATTATCTATGAATAAGGAGCCTGATTTAATGTTAATTTCACCAACATTTCCATCATCATTAGCCGCATTAATTATTTCCGAACCATTTTGGATATTAACAGCATTATCCACTTGCACAAACACTCCACCTACACTCTCTTTAGTAGCATTGCCAGTAGCAAGATTAGCCTCGTCTAATAAAAGTGAATCTGCTTCAATTCGGATACTTCCAGACTTTCCTATAGGGTTAAAACTATTGTTGGAAATATTACCTCCTTCTACTATTTTTATGTTTCCAGTAGCATTTAATGTGATATCACCTGCTTGCTGATTTATATCAATTTCTCCTATATTTTCACTTTGGAGAAGGCTTCCGCCGGAAATATCTATGTTTTGAGCATTAATTGTAATACTGCCACCCTTACTAGCATTTACCTCAAGCGTAGCAGCATTGCTTATAGATACGTTTGCTCTAGTTACAGACGCAGGAAAACTTAAACTTAAATTATTTCCTTGATTATTTAGTTCTACTATTCCTACCCCATTTACTCCTGCTATTTCAATGTTGCCACTGGGAGCTTTTAACAGTCCGTCATTTATAGTAACATCGCCCCCTAATAGTAAAAGGCTATGATTATCATCAACTTCTAATGATGCGGATTGAGTTGCGATCGCACCAGGAGTAATTTGATTGAATAAAAAAGCTGATGGTGCTACGGTTAGCAGTGCTGGGTCGTTAGGATTTGTGGCACTAAAAAAGCCTTGATTTTCAAATTTAATGGCATTAGCTGTTGTTGCTACGAAAGAACCATTAATATTTAAGCTAGAATTTGCGCCGAAAGTAATTCCATTAGGATTAATCAAAAACAAGTTGGCATTGCCTAATACTCCCAGCTTTCCTAGAATTTGCGAGCTATTACTGCCCGTTACTCTACTAAATATATTTGTTACGCCTGAATCTTGAAAATTTACTTGTTGATTAGCGTTAATATTAAATTCAGTAAAACTATGAAAAAGATTAATTCCTGCTTGAGTTCCCCCAGTAATTCTACAAGAACTAGAACAAGTTATTGCACTAGGCGTAGTCCCATCAGGAATAATTTGGGCATAAATAGGATTTGCTGTAATGCTGCTGAAAATAGAAAAAATACTAGCAGTCCCAAAAATATAATTGCTATATTTCATAATTAATATTGTTTTACAGCTAAGTGATAGTTGCCTTATTCTTTGTTTATATATCCAAATAAATAATTTGAATAATAAGTAATATTTTCACTTGAAGTCTTTATAAATAAAATTAGCCGTCTGCTCAATTAATGCAGCTAAGAACATTCTGCAAAAGCTTATAGCTCAGTTTATTAGTTTGTTACATTACAAGTTACTGTAAATCTTAAGGTACCAATTATAAAGAGCAAGCTCCGAGGACCAGGGGAGGAAATAGTGACATCATCCTTGCTTGTTCCACTGAGAAGGGTAACTCTAGCAGAAGCACCAAAGGTTCTTTGAATATTTAGACTTATTGACTGATTGGCATTAAGAGATCCAACCCAAAATGGGTTAGGCGCAGTAGAAGGCTCAAAACGCAAGCTTACAGAACCACTGGAATTGTTGCATACTATTGTCTGAAAAGTTACAGTTGCCATTTAAGTGACCTGTTCAATGTTGTAGCAATAAACGATAGCGTGCAGGGTATTTTTGCAGCGCTATAAGTAGCTTCAATAGGGCTACACCTAATTCCGGAAAATAGTTAAATTAATTTTGTGAGGCATACAACTTTATCAATTGTCTCTATTTGGGGAGAGGGTTCAATTGATAAGGGGTGAGTTATGAGGCAACAACTGCGGTAATTGCAGCTTCAAGCGCGATCGCTACATGAGTCCAATGAGTTCCCCCTTGGCAAAACACTATATAGGGTTCCCGCAACGGGCCATCGGCGGAAAACTCGGAGGTGCTGCCATCAATAAATGTGCCACCAGCCATCACTAATAAGCTCTCGTACCCTGGCATTTCTCCCGGAACGGGGTCTAGATAGGAACCAATAGGAGAATGCTGTTGGATCGCCTTACAGAAGGCAATAATTTTTTGGGGTGAACCTAACTTAATTGCTTGAATTACATCGCGCCTTTGAGCCATGGGTAAAGGGTTTACTGGATAACCTAATTCGTTAAATACATAAGCTGTTAAATGGTTCCCTTTGATTGCTTCCCCCACCATTTGCGGCGCGAGAAAAAGTCCTTGAAATAACAGCCGATTTTGGTCAAAGGTTGCCCCCCCATAACTACCAATTCCGGGAGCCGTTAAGCGGCAAGCCGCCGCCTCTACTAAGTCAGCGCGTCCAGCAACATAACCGCCAGCAGTGACAATTGTACCGCCAGGATTTTTGATTAACGATCCAGCAATTAAGTCCGCTCCTACGGCGGTGGGTTCTTTGTCTTCAATAAATTCCCCATAACAGTTATCGACAAAGCAAACAGTGTTGGGATTTTGCTTTTTAACGATCAGGGCGATTTTTTCAATATCAGCAATAGATAAGCTCGAACGCCAAGCATAGCCGCAGGATCGCTGAATTAATACTAATTTGGTGCGATCGCCTACTCCTTGTGCTAAAGCTTTATAATCGATCGTTCCTTCTGGAGTTAGATCCAATTGACGGTAACTAATGCCAAACTCTAATAGTGAACCTTGTCCGTTACCTCGGATACCAATTACTTCCTCTAGTGTGTCGTAAGGAGTGCCTGCCACTGCTAACATTTCATCCCCAGGACGGAGAACGCCAAACAAAGCACAGGCGATCGCATGAGTGCCAGAAACAAACTGTACTCTTACGGCGGCAGCTTCTGCGCCCATGATTTGAGCAAATACTTTGTCTAGAGTTTCTCGACCTAAATCATCATGTCCGTAGCCACTTACTCCGGCGAAATGATGAACTCCTACTCGG
>CAJQOK010000140.1 GCA_905479905.1 uncultured Aliterella sp. | reverse complement strand
TAGTTGCGATCGCCTAAATGGACACGGAAATGCGATCGCTCAAGTATACAATCACATCATTATGCCCCTTGCCAACGAGCGCGACAAGCATACGCAGATTCGCTGGGGTAAAGAAGATTTCAAATCCCGGTTTAAGCGCGATCCCGAAGGAATGTGGCTGGCGGAGGCGGCGGTAGACTACGCAACGATAGAAGCCTTGATTGCGGAGAAAATTCGGTTTATAGTCTTAGCACCATCTCAAGCGCTACGTTGCCGAAATTTAGCTAACTCAGACGAAAATAGGGGTGAATGGTATGAAGTGGGCGGTAGTCAAATTGACGCTACTCGTCCTTACCGATGTTTTTTACCGGGGGGCGATCGCAATGACTACATTGATATTTTCTTTTACGATGGCCCAATCTCCCGCGATATGGGCTTTAATGATGACTTGTATAGTGCCGATCGCTTAAGTAGCAGAATTGGACAAGCAGTACGCGGGGATCACCGCTCATCGCAGTTAATTTCTGTGGCTACCGATGGCGAAACTTTTGGGCATCACAAAAAAGGTACAGAAAAGACTTTAGCTTATGCTTTTTTAAATGAGTTTCCCGATCGCAATTGGACAGTAACCAACTACGCCCACTATTTAAGTATCAATCCCCCTACTTGGGAAGTGGAGTTAAAGCCGATAACAGCTTGGAGTTGCGCTCATGGTGTCGATCGCTGGCAAGATGATTGTGGTTGTGGTGGTGAAGGTGGCGTATGGCATCAAAAATGGCGCAAACCCTTGCGTGAGTCTCTCGATTGGCTAAGAGATCAGTTAGTTAAGGTGTATGAGGAGACAGGAAAGCTATTTTTCCGCGATCCCTGGCTAGTAAGAGATGAGTATATACAGGTAATGCGCGATCGCTCGATTGCTAATGTTAGCCGTTTTCTCAACCGTTACCAATCCCACAAACTCACAGTTTTAGAGCAAGTAGACGCTTTACGTTTACTAGAGATGCAGCGTCACGCTTTGTTGATGTATACAAGTTGCGGCTGGTTTTTTGAAGAAATTTCTCGCCCCGAAGGTACGCAAATTTTGCGTTATGCTGCTCGTGCTTTAGAATTGGCTGGAGATGTAGCCGGAGTCCAGCTAGAAAAAGCTTTTGTTAAGCGCTTAACCCAAGCACCGAGCAATGTTGAGTCATTTAAGCACGGCGCAGAAATTTATCGACAATTGGTATTAACAGCGCAAATTGGGTTTAGACAAGTAGCCGCGCAGTATGCTATTAGTTCATTGTTTAGCGATCGCACGTCTAATCGTTCGGTACAGCGCATTTATTGCTACACCGCCCACCAAGTAGATTACCAAGTACAACGCATGGGATCGCTAACTTTGGCTGTAGGACAGTTGCGTTTAGTTTCTGATATTACTTGGGAAAGTCAACATTTAACCTTTGCGGTATTGCATTTAGGCGGTTGGGATTTTCATTGTTGCATTCAACCATTTACAGGACGGAGAACTTACAGCCAGTTAAAAGACAAAGTATTTGGTTCTTTAGTACAAGCTAGTGCGGCGCAGACTATTTTGGCAATCAATCAAGTATTTGGGGATCAAACTTTTAGTTTACAAAATCTGTTCGCCGAAGAAAGACATCGGATTATGGAGCTACTGAGTCACGAAACTTTGACTAGGCTCGATCAGCTTTACACTCAAGTTTACCGCGATAATTACGGCGTACTGATGGCATTTCACCGCGACGAGCTAGATGTCCCCCAAGAATTGCAAGTAGCGGCGGAGATTGCTTTAAAGCACCGTTGCGTCAATGTTTTAAAGCTAATGTGGGAAGAAATCGCCGATATTCAAGTAAGTTTGCATCATTTGGGAGAATTGGAAGCAACGGCTACAGAAGCCAAACATCTGCGCTGTAATTTGCATATACCCGCAGGTAAGCAGACAATGGAGCAATTAATTTTGCGATCGCTCTGGCAACTATTGCATGATACTAATTTGGCTACAGTAGAGGTAATACAACAGGTTGAGCGCTTGATTGATGTAGCAAAGCAATTAAATCTTGGCTTGAGTTTAGGAAAGTCTCAGGAGCTATATTTTAGCCAGTTACCGCAAATAGTCTTGCAGTGTCGCCAATCTGTAGCAAGTGGAAGTGATTTTGGTCAGTTGCAACAATTGTTGAATTTGGGGCAAAAATTGGGTATAGGTGTGGGTAATTTGTTAAAAAAATTAGCCTAAAGCAGTACAGGCATAATACCTGTACAATCTCTAGTTTTATAAATCAAAATAACGTTTAAATCGTGGATCTAAGCGATCGCGTTTACGTTGATTGCAGGTACTACACAGAGTTTGTAAATTGCTAAGATCGTTTTTGCCACCACGAGCTAAAGGAATAATATGATCGACATTTAGATTAGCTTCTGTGTTAGTTTTACCGCAACTTTGGCAATGATAGCGATCGCGCTCAAAGACATATTTCCTCACTTCTGGCGGAATGGGAATGCGTGGCGTTTTGCTCATGAATTATTTTGCTGAGTATCTTTGCTCATCCTTTGGCGAATATCGTCAAGGGGTGATTCTGATTTACTATTTTCTGATTCGCTACTTTCAACTGTTTCAACTTCCAAGACTTCCGGCGCAAATTCTAAGGTAATTCTAACTTTCCCTCTTTCCCAACCTTTAGCACCAGGTTTGAGCATTTTACAATCTAGTCCATCTCTAAACCATTGTTCTTTATCTTCTGTCCATGTATTACCTGATTTTTCTTTAATTATTGGCATCAAAGCAAGGATAAGTTCATTAACTGTAAAAGTACGGTTTGTAACTAAAATTTGTCCAGCATAAACTGATACAACATCTTCATTTCTCAAGTTTTCAAAATTATTATTCATTGCTATCTCCAATTAGGTAAAATCTGTTAATTCGTGCAGGGGAGTTTTAAATGTGTAGATACAAGTCTTATTAGTTGCTTTTAATTATCTTTGTGCATCATCCGCCGAATATCATCAAGGGGTGATTCGGTTTGATTGATTTCTAAATCGTTGCTTTGTGTTATTTCCTCAATTTCAGGCTCATCAGGACAAAATTCTAGAGTAAACTTAATTCTTAACTTACCTTTTTGCCAGCCTTTAGCACCAATACTTAGAATTTCACAATCTTTTCCATTAATAAACCACTTCCGGTTATTATTTTGACCTCTAGGGTATCCAGGTGGATATTCATGAATACCTGTTCCTGTTATTCCCTGAGCTTCCAAATATTCAACTAGAGTATCTGGTAATTTACTTTCTAGCGCTGATTGCAACGCTTGTTTAAAACGACCAAACTTGCACATCGCATTTAAATTAAATGCTATAACATCATCGTCACTGTAATTCGGCTGATAAAATTTATCTTCCATCTCAATTTATTTCCTAAAAAGTGTTTGCGTTTTTTCAATTAATAACTGGACATAAAAACTACATACATAAATTAAGTAACTTATAGAATTAGTGTAAGTAGTTTTTATCTTTTCACTTGTAATTTAAACTGCTAACGCTTCCTTCAAAACTTCTGCATCAACGATAACCGATTTAAAATCAGAATTTGCAATTACAGGCAATAAATGACTATGTAATTGCATCGCTTGCAAGCAATCGTTAATACCTGAAACCGCCTGATTGTAATCCGCTATTTTACTTTCTACTTCTTTTTGCGATCGCATATTCCCAGCAATTTTTTCCTCTGCTTCTTTTTCCAATGTTTGCTCTAAATGATTACGAGCATTATTGTATTGCTGCAAAATCTCATTTGCTTGGGTTTCAGCAAGTGGTAATAATCGACTTTTGAGAACAGCATTAATATTAGCGCGAAAGTTTTTGCGGATAGTTTCGGATACTTTTGGCTCAAAATCTAACTTCAACAATTGCCTAATTGCTGGTTCTGCTTGTACCATACTTTCGCTGTCATAGCCTTGGGATGTTTGCGCTAATGTTTGACGGAATTGATAGATAGAAAATGTCCCTTCGTCGTAAAACCTTGGACTTTCTCTAACAAAGCGATCGCATTCTACTTTTGCTGCATCCATTAAAGAATGTTGTACCAAAGTTTCCAATCCTTTTATTTGTTCTACAATTCCCGCATCATTTCCCAATAATCTGTACAAATGACTGTAATATTCTGCTTTCTGCACTCGCTCAATTAAGCGTTGAAAAAAGCTATTAATCACTTCTTGGCAAGATTTGACTAAAACATCTTCCAATTCATTAGATAGATAATAAAGTGCTTCCACTAAAACAGCAATTAATGGCGCTGTAGCATTACGGCGATGGCTGAGAGTAGCACGGCTGTAAGCTTCCGCTACAGAAAAAGTATTTATCAATTCGTCCAATTTGCCAATCATTCGAGTTTGTAGCAAAAGAAAATCTTTTTCAAAACTCTCGCATTTATTATTTACTAATTGATTGACTTCTAGCTCAATATGCTGTAAAAACTGCTCTCCCAAGTTTTGTAATTCTTTACTTAATAGTTG